>JAUIAA010000037.1 GCA_030425715.1 Bacteroidia bacterium
TATTGGAAATGAATATTATGATAAAGTAAAAACAACCTCTTATTTGAATCTCTCTTCTCGTAAAAAAGCCTTAGAAGATTCTATGGCAGAATTAGATTCTCTTAGAAATTTGTACAAAAAAGTAATGATTGCAGAGAGTTTAAAAGAGCGTTCTGGTACTAATTTATATATGGCGAATGCAGAATCGAATACCAAAGAAGTTTTAGTATTTGATAAGTTTATGAATATGAATCAAGATCTGATAGATGTAAACAAAAAGTTGACAGAAGAAAATGAAGTTATCAATGTGGTTTCTAGTTTTAATTCTGTTGGCATGAAGGTAAGAGTGTGGTACAAGAATTTTGCTATTATTGGATTTTTGGCTGGTATTTTTATTGTTTTACTGTACTTTGCTCTTTCAAACTTAAATCATTATTTAGAAAAAGTTAATAAATAAACCAGGTTTTCATCCTATTTCTAATGAAGCACCAAACCGGTATGAAGTACGGGTTTTAATTGTACTTTCAGTGGAGGTATAAATATTCAAACAAAGACTGATTCTTAAATAGCATCAAACCAAATACATTTAGTAGAAAAGAAAATAATTTCTATGACATCAAATAAATTTATCAACTTAATTCTAAGGTTTGGAGGAATGGGTTCAAAATTTATTTTGATTATCCTACTCTCTAAATACCTTTCAGTTCAAGACTATGGTGAATTTAATTTGCTCACAACTTCGATTACTATTGCCATTTATGTTTTAGGGTTAGATTTTTACAATTATGCCATTAGAGATATTCTTTCAAACACAAAAAATGTTTACCATAAAATTGTAAATACATTTTTATTATATATAGTTATATATGTTATATTTTTTTTATTACTCGCCATTTTTTTAAAGGATATAAGATTCATTACAGATTACTATTTGTACTTCTTTTTAATTTCTATAACCGAGCATCTTTCACAAGAACTATATAGACTACAAATTGCTTTTACTAAAATAACATTGGCAAACACCCTACTCTTTTTTAGAATTTTTGGCTATGCCTTTACCGTTATTTTGATTTTTTATCAGCATCATTTTATTGAAATTTCAACCATCCTTAAAATTTGGGCACTTTTTAATTCCATTGTATTAATGGTTGGATTATTTGACTTATTTAAAGGACATAAAATAATGTTTAGCTTGGATGTAAATTGGGTAAAAAAAGGATTGAAAGTATCTCTATTTTTTTTTGGAGCAACCTTTTTTTTAAAAATATTAGAATATGCTAATCGCTATATAATTGCATACTTTTCTTCCGATTATGATGTGGGTATTTTTAGCTTTTACTCTAATATTGCCATCATTATTACTGTATATATTAGTACTATAGTTACCTCATATCAATTGCCTAATTTGATTAAAAATGCCTCTTCAAACAATATCAAACAACTTTTATACAGAACTAAAAAAGATTTAATTAAGCAATCCATCATTTGTTTTATACTGTCAGGATTTGTGCTAATTATATTCTTATATTGGCAGGATAAAGCAGATTATCAACAATATATTTTTCTTTTCCCAATATTAGGCATCAGTTCAATTATTGTGAATATTTCTCTAATTTATTATTTTGAGATGTTGATTTTTCATAAGGAAAAAAGTATCTTATTATCTACTTTAAAAAGTTGCATACTTAACTTTGTCGTTGCAGTGCCTCTTATTAAATATTTTGGTGTTACAGGCGCAGCGATTGCTACCATTATTGGAGCAGTTTTATTATTCTATTTTAGAAGGTTTGAATTAAAAAAACATGCAATCAATTAATCTATTTATAGGTCTTTCTCAAAATCAGGTAAATGCTTATCAAACATTAATCAATAAAAAAATTGCTTGTGGATGTAACGTATTAATATCAAGCAGCTCGCTAAACATAAACCATACGCTTTGGAATGAAAAGCATCTTACAGCGTTTAGCTTTAACAATAATGCATCAAACAGTGCAAACGCTTTAAAAAATATTTACAGCAAAATATTAATTTACAAAGATTTAATAAAAAAAATAGAGAAATATAAAAAAGCCAAAAACCTAAACATTTACTTTACCTATATCGAAGATATTTTAACCAATTATTTGGTACTCTCTTTTAACAATAATAGTAAGGGGTATGCTGTAGAAGATGGTACTTTAAATTACTACCACCATACTATCAAGTCTTTAAATCAGAAAAAAGTTTACTTAAAATATCTTTTTGCCAACCTTTTAGGAATTCCATTTAAATTATACAAAGGTCATTCTAGTGGTATAGAGTATAAACATGTATTACACCAATACGTTCGATTGCCAGAACTAAGTATGTTTCCTAATAAATCAAAAAAATTACCTTACCAAAACAAATATATCAATGCTACAAATTCTATATTAATTATCGGACAAGAAGCTTATATAAATCAATATGGAGCTAAAAGGTACTATAAAGCTTTGCAAAAGCTATTAAATATAATTTCTGATAACCACCAATTAAGTGGAATTCATAAAATTTATTACAAACCCCATAGAAATGGTAGTAGAGTTGATTATTCTAAATTAAAATTTAGAAACACAAGGTTCAATCCTGTTGTTTTAGATCCAAATGAACCCCTAGAAGAATTATTTTTTGAAAAATTGAAATCAAAATTTATTTATGGTTTTGATTCAACAGCATTAATCAACCTAAATTTAGAACTAGACCAAAAGTGTAAAGACCAATTTATATTTCACGCTTTACTCGAGTATAATGATAGTTTAGAAAAACTATTTCATAAGTTTAACATTTTAATATTTAAATGATACTCAACATAATAATTGCGGTAATTGCTACATTTTTAATAATCTACTTATTAAAAAAGAAGTTAGGCGTAGTTTTAGTTTCTTATATTATCATCATTCAATATTTATGGATGTTTTACTCCTTAATTGTAATTGAAGATGGTATTTTTATTAATGAACAAGGTAGAAATGGCTATTTTATCTATTCGAGTATTATATTATTTATTTTCTTTCTTTCTACCCTATTGTCATTAGTTTTTTTCAATAGTTTATTTACCAAAATTTTAAACAAAGAAAAATCTATTAGGTTTAAATTTTTAAAACTAAATGAGGAAAAACTAATTATATATGGCGTTTCATTAACTTTATTAATTGCATTTTTCAATTTAATAGCTTCACCAATCCCTTTTTTTAATGCCAATGTAACCAAATTTAATTTTTGGGAGTTTGCAAGGTATCCCTTTTTAGAAAAAGTGCTTGGGAACGTAATTGGTTTTGTTGCATTTGGATCTGCCTTAATTTTCAACTTCTCTAAAAAGCGATCTCTAATACTATTGACCCTGTATCTAGTGTATTTACTATTAATAGGGCAAAAATTCTCGGGGTTTTTAATCGGATCCTATGCTTTTTTTGTAGCCTATTATTTTTCAAATACACAAAACATAAAATTCAAACTATCATGGATTTTTAATAAATACTCTTTACTAATAGGTATATCTATATTTTCCCTTGTTCTATACTATTACACCATCAAAAATCCTTTTGCATACATGGGTCTCACTCCTCTAGAGAGTATTTTTTATCGCACTTTTGGGCTACAGGCACATGTTTTTTGGGGAACAGCAGAACAGTATGTTTATTTAAACAAAGCCAATACATGGAAAATAACTGAACTTTGGAATGGCATGAGGCTATTGATGAAAGAATTTTGGCCTTGGGATTTAGAAAGCTACCATTCGGTAACCTCTAGAGGGGTGAGCTGGACCAATGCTTACCCTGCCATTTTATTAAGAATATTTCCTTGGCCTATAGCGGTAATTGCTAATTTTTTACTACTCTCATTTGTTGCTTTAACACAAAGTTTATTGATATTTTTTATCCAAAGAAAATCATATTTATTAAGTATAATTATGTTCCAGCTATTGACTTGGGTAAGCTTTGCCTTTACTATGGGGTATTTTAGTAAATTGGTCGCACCAATAATATTTATTTCTATATTGTTGATTTTCAAACTTTTAATTTATGAGCATAAATCTATCAAAAATAGAATTTAGTTTAGCAGTTCTAATCACACTAACATTGTTAATTTGGCAACCCGTTTCTTTAATTGCTGTTTTTTGTTTGTTCTTGATTAAATTAATACAACTAAAACAAAATATTTTTAAATCTATTTTCTTTTATTTATTTCTTTGCTTTATAATATATGTGTTTGCTAAACTTATATGGTTAAATCAGTTAAATGAAAATATAAATCACTTAGAAAAAATTTTAATCTTATTATTGGTTTATCTCTCCTTTAATAATTTCTCTACCAAAACCAAACAACACCTATCCACTATTTTTATTTGGAGTATGTTTGGTGTTCAACTATATAGCTTAATACATATTGCGTTATTTTTTTCTCAAAACAATATTGAATACCAGGGAATTAACAATTTTAGTTACATCAACGATGCTTTAGGTTTTGAACGACCATATATAGCCATATTAATTACCATATCTATATTATTTCAACTATTCGGTAACCAAAAAATTTCTAAAAAACGCTATGTCCAAATAATATTGATACTTTACTCTTTTGGGTTTTTAATTTTTATTGCAGCAAAATTTGCAACCGTAATTGCTGTTCTACTTATAATAGTTAAAGCCATAATTTCGAATAAAGGGAAAATAATATTGGTGCCTATTTTATTAGCAATTTTATTATTTTCATTGTTTTACAAATCACTTTCTATTGGCAAAAGGTTTTCTAGTTTAAATAAAGATGAACGCATATTTCTATGGTCTAACGCCATTCAAATTAAAGATAATGATAAAGATTTTTTGTGGCTTACAGGCAACTCTACTTCTGCGTACAAAGAAATGAATTCCAAACTACAAAAATTAAATATTGAGAAAGTTAGTAGTCTTGAAAAGAAAAACTTTTACGCTAAAAATATAAAAAATATACATAATCAATATTTAGAAATATACCTATTTGGTGGGGCAATTGGACTCTTTTTATTACTTCTTCCTTTTATTTATATGCTTTATAAGTCTATTATTGAAAAGAATTGGATACTTTTTTTACTTGTCAGTACTTTTCTTTTATTCCTATTTATTGAAAATGTTTTAGAAAGGCAACTTGGCGTTTTTATTATTGGTTTTTTTATGGCAATTTCGTCTTCTAATTTTGAAAGAGAGGAAATTATACATAAATAGCTGATTTTTCAATATATTCGAAAATAATTCTTACAAGTTTACATACTATAATTAATGAAGAAGGCTCTAGTACACGATTGGTTTTATAATATTGGAGGAGCAGAAAAAGTAGTGCATTCTATCAATAATATATGGGATGATTTAGAGCCCTATGCTTTGATAGATTTTCTAAACAACGAAGAACGCGATTATGTTTTAAATGGGAAAAAAGCCAATACCAGCTTTATTCAAAAACTGCCTTTTGCTAGTAAAAATCATCGCAATTATTTACAATGGTTTCCCTTAGCTATAGAACAGTTTGACCTGTCTAACTATGATTTGGTTTTGTCTTCTTCATCTTCTGTTGCAAAAGGTGTACTAACCCATGCCAACCAATTACATATTTCATATGTACATTCGCCTATGCGCTATGCTTGGGATTTATACCACCTTTATCTTAAAGAGTCTAAACTCACTTCAGGAATCAAGGGTCGTTACGCACAATGGGTTTTACATAAAATGCGCCAATGGGACTTTATGTCACATCAAAGAGTTGACCATATGGTGGCCAATTCAAATTATATAGCCAAAAGAATAAAAAAAGTTTACAATCGTGATGCGGAGGTAATTTATCCTCCAGTAGATATTGAGCAATTTACACTTAGTGAGCAAAAAGAGAATTTTTTTGTCACCGCCTCTAGAATGGTACCTTATAAAAAAATAGACATTATAGTTGAAGCCTTTGCAAATATGCCCGATAAAAAACTAATTGTAATTGGTGAAGGGCCAGACATGCAAAAAATTAAGTCAAAAGCTAAAAAAAACATAGAGATTATTGGGTTTCAGCCTGATGATGTTTTAAAAGATTATATGCAAAAAGCCAAGGCATTTATTTTTGCTGCCGAAGAGGATTTTGGCATAATTCCTGTCGAAGCCCAGGCCTGTGGAACCCCAGTTATTGCTTTTAATAAAGGTGGCGCAGTGGAAACCATAAATAATGAAATAAGCGGTTGTTTTTTTAACGAACAAAATCCAACAGCTATCAAAAATGCTGTACAACAATTTGAAAAAATAAATTTCTCTCCTAATTTAATTAGAAAAAACGCCGAAAGGTTTAGTAAATTAAATTTTGAAAGTAAATTCGAATCCTTTGTCTATCGCAAACAAAATGAATTTTATAATTAATTGGTTATGAAAGAAAAATTTGGATACTCAAAATACTATCGAAACCTACAAATTTTTGCAGATATTTGCTTTATCAATTTCTTCTATTTTTTTGTTTTAAAGCATATTGGTTTTACAGAACAGTTTTCTGGGAGGGTGATTTTAGAGTTTAATTTATTTTGGTTGTTATGCTTATTAATTGTAAACCCTTACCAAGTATATCGATATGCAGGCTATTTTAAGTTTATTAAAAAACAATTCTATATACTAATTGCCTTTTTAACTTTTATCACCATTTTTATATCCTACTTTTTTGGAGAATCTATATTTGGGCAAATAAGGTATATAAAAATCATTGCCGCATTTGCAATTACATTTATGCTTTGGAAAATCTTACTTGTTTTTATTCTTGTTCAATACAGAAGATTAGGTGGTAACAAAAGAAAATATGTGGTAATTGGTTCTGGTAAAATGGTTGGTGATTTTGTAAAGGAATTGAACCAAAATAAATCGTTAGGATACGAATATTTAGATACAATTCCTGCTTTAAAAAAGAATTCTAAAAAAGAAATAATAAACTTACTGGAAAACAGCAATGTACTTAAAAACACAGACATTGCATACATTTCACTTCCTAGCATCCAATACGCTTATTTAAATGATTTGGTTTCTTATTTAGAAAACAAGCACTTATTTGTTAGAGTTTTACTCGATTATAAATCTACCATGGCAAGGAAAGGAGATTTAGAATTTGTAGATTATATCCCTGTTTTAAATTTTATTTCAGATCCTTTGGATAGTTTTTCTCTATCGATAAAAAAAAGGTTGTTCGATATTGTATTTTCTCTTCTAGCTATCCTATTCCTATCACCGCTTTATATTATTGCCGCAATCATTACTTTATTTAGTTCTAAAGGACCAATACTCTATCGTCAAACTCGAATAGGCATTAATGGTGAACGCTTTAATATTTATAAGTTTAGAAGTATGTATGTCGATGCTGAAAAGCATGGACCTGCCCTTTCTAAGGATGACGATTATAGAATTACTCCTTGGGGAAAGATCATGCGAAAATATAGAATTGACGAATTACCTCAGTTTTTTAACGTACTCAGTGGCTCTATGTCTATTGTAGGACCTAGACCCGAGCGTGAATTTTGGAAATCTAAAATTGAAGAAGCTACTCCAGAATTTAATCGATTGGCTTTTGTAAAACCAGGAATTACATCGCTTGGGCAAGTTAAATTTGGTTATGCAGAAAACGTAAAAGAAATGCGTAAACGATTAAAATACGACCTTCTTTATCTAAACAATCTTTCCATTTGGATGGATATAAAAATAATTTTTCTCACAATTGGAGTTGTACTAAATGGTAAAGGAAAATAAATAGTTATAAATTTGTACCTTTCCTATTTCAACCTTTAGACTAAATTATTTTGAAAAAACTTACCAAAATTCAGCGTTTAACTGTAATCTTATTAATTATCTATATTATTTGGGAAATTGTTGTTTACATATGGAGCACTACACTCCCACCAAATGACCCAATTATCAGAGCAGATTTAATGTTAATTTATCCTATTCTTATTATTTTTATTCTAATTTCTATTGTACAGTATATTAAAACCAAACTATGAAAAAAAGCCATATCATTACCTTACTTCTCGTACTCACTATTTGTGTAAGTTGTAATTTCGATCAAAAAAAACACAACAAGGTAAAACCAATAGAAACTCCTGAAACATCAACCATTGAAAAGTTTCCAAATGATTCATTAAAGAATTTAGATAAACCAGAACCTATTACCGAAGAATTGGTTGGAATAAACATGCTTAAAAAAAGTATTGGTAAATACCCCACACAAGAAAAAATATTTCAAAACGAAACACTTTCTAAGCGGTTAAAAAATATGTCTGGTTTACCTTACGAAAGTTTACTTCAAAATTGGAATACAGAAACGCCAATTACCATTGAAAATAACATCATCCACAGCAGTGGCTGTAAAGCTCATGATTGCCCAAGTAATGCTTTTGAATTGTTTATAGACTTAGAAAATGACAACATAAATGTGTATCATTTTAGAGACAATACCCTAAAAATATACCAAGAAAAAGGACGCATTACTTTACCAAAAATTTATAGTGATGAAATTGAAATTAAAAAGAAAAATGCCAATATAGGTAACATAAATACTACAGAGTCTAATTATATCATTACGCCACAAAGTTATTCTCCTAATAATTCTGATGATGCTGTTGCGGAAAAGATTACAGGCTATCTCACCAATAATTTATTAAAAAAAGACCTCAATATTTTAACCGACGACCAGCGCGAATTTCAATATGAAAGTGTTGATTTGAATGCAGATGGAATTGATGAATATTTTGTAGGGTTTCAAAACAATTACTTTTGCGGTAGTGGTGGATGTACTTATTTATTAATTGATAAAGAGGGGAATTTAATTACAAAATTCACTGTATCTGACGCGCCTTTTATTGTAATGCCAAATAAAACCAATGGCTGGAAAGATTTATTAGTAAGTAGTGATAACAGCTTGCATTTATTAAAATTTGATGGTAAATCTTACCCTAAAAACCCAAGTGTAGCTCCAAAATTTAAAGAAATTCCAGGAGAGAAAAATAGAAGAATTTTATCAAATGAATACCCAATACCAAATTATGAATTTTAAATCTAAATCTATGAAAAACAGTTATTTAACCATTTTTCTTGTTTGCCTTTTTACAACCATTTCCTGTAAAGAAGAAAAAAAGGAAGCCGTACAAAATGAAATTGAAAATACTGAAGTTCCCACAAAAACAAAATCAGTGCCAGAAAACAAGGCAAATCAAACGGTATTAAAAACCAAAACAGGAAAAACAATAACTATTGCCGAAAATAAATCTAGTGAGAGCCTAAGTAATATTACAATTAAAACAGAAGGGTTTGAAGCCGTAAATGACACTTTTGAAATAAATGACACCAATCCAATTGAAGCCATTTTTCAAGCAGATTTAGATCATAATTCATTTGAAGAAGTATATATTATTACGCAATCTGCAGGCTCTGGCTCTTACGAAAATATTATAGGTTATGCCTCTAACAAAGACAAAAGTTTAACTCCTATTTACTTGCCAGAATTAAATGACAACGACTTAAAAGCTGGAGCTACTTTTGAAGGCTTTCAAGGACAAGATTCTGTTTATGTTTTTCAAAATAAATTGCTTAGAAATTTCCCAATTTTTAAAGAAGGAGATGCCAACTGTTGTCCAACAGGTGGTGAAAAAACAGTAGAATACGAACTTAAACAAGGGGAAGCTTCCTGGGTTTTGGAAGTGAAAAAGTAAATAGATTTACAAATGGAAAAAGTGAAATTTCATTTAATAATTATTACGCTTTTATATTTTTCTTATGTTCCTGCTCAGAGCAATTATGTGAATCTTGAAGAAGTAACTCAAACACCAGTTCTTGACATTTGTGAAAATAAGGATTTGCACAATAGTAATTGTTTTAAAAGTACATTACAAAATTATATTGCCTCTAGATTGAAATTACCTTATGACAGTCTCAACAGGCCAATAGAGGGTAACGTCAAGGCATATCTAATTTTTAATAAAGAAGGAAACTTGATAATAAAGGCAATAAGGTCAAAAAATAAAATTTTGCAAACTCAATCCAAAAATATTTTTGACGACTTCCCAAAATTTAAACCTGCCTCTATAAATGATTCTATAGTGTCTATGGCCTTAGTGTTTCCTTTACAATATTCCTTTTCAACAAAAACAAATCAGTACTATAGTATTAAAGAAGTAAATCCTCCGCAAATAAAAAATTATAAAAAGAAAAAAACTGAAAAAGAATTATGGAGTCTTTATCATGATACTCTCACGAGATTTATTATACAATCAGGATACAAACACCATGATGTAAAGAGCAATTTCAAAATGATTTTGTTATCCTTTGAAATTGATTCTCTAGGTAATACAGGTCATTTTCATGATCTTATAGAACGTAATCCTAAAAAGGAAAATACTTTAAATAAACTTGCCATTCGAAAGCTGTTATTTAAAGTACCTCCTAAAATACATGGCATACCGGTGCAGGTGAGAGACACTATTGAAATTATTGGAATCGAAAGAAAAAGTTTAGGATATTCTACGCGAGTAGTAAAAGGATATCCTAAGGTCAATTAAAACTAAGAAATTCTTAAACTATTATAATATTAACACAAAAAAACTCCTAAGTATAACTTTAGGAGTTTTACATTAATTATATCTAATTCAAGTTTATAATTCTAAAGCCTTCTTTGCATTTCCTCCCATTAACAATTCTACAGGATTTTCTAAGGCTTCTTTTACTGCCACCAAGAAACCAACAGATTCTTTTCCATCAATAATTCTATGGTCATATGACAAAGCCACATACATAATTGGTCTAATTACTACTTTTCCGTCAATGGCAACAGGGCGTTCCACAATATTGTGCATACCTAAAATTGCGCTCTGCGGCGGATTGATTATTGGCGTAGATAACATCGAACCAAAAACACCTCCATTGGTAATGGTAAAGGTACCTCCAGTCATTTCATCTACCGTAATTTGACCATCTCTAGCTCTAAGTGCTAATCGTTTCACTTCGCTCTCCACACCGTTAAAACTTAATTTTTCTGCATTTCTTATTACCGGCACCATTAATCCTTTAGGGCCAGAAACTGCAATAGAAATATCAGCAAAATCGTAAGAAATTTTATAATCGCCATCAATCATTGAGTTTACATCTGGATACATCTCTAGAGCTCTCACTACAGCCAAAGTAAAAAAGCT
>JAUIAA010000038.1 GCA_030425715.1 Bacteroidia bacterium
AATTATTGATGATGATACCAAGCGAAATTACATTGAAGATAGTAATTATATCAATAGCTTTGCAAGGACTACCTTCGATTCGTACGATAGCAAATATTATCCCAAAAGCGGATTTTATTTAAATGTAGATTATTTATTGTATTTATACTCTAGTGATAACAGCAAAAATTTTAGCCCTTTTTCCCAACTATCTGGAAATTTAGGTTTTGCCAAAACATTTTTTAACAAACTTACTTTTCAATATGTTTCAGAAGCAGGTATAACCATAGGCTCTAATTCAAATGATGTATTAGATTTTCATTTAGGAGGTTATAATGAAAACTATATCAACACATTTATTCCATTTTTAGGATACGAAATAGCAGATTTGAACGAAGAAGAGTTTTTAAAGTCCACCTTTATGTTACGTTATGAATTGTTTAAAAATAACTTTATAACCACTTCTGCAAACTTTGCTAGAGTATCTGATGATGTTTGGAATGACGGGAACCTTTTTGAAGACACAAAATCAGGGTATGCAATTGGTTATGGATTGAATACCCTGCTAGGTCCTATTGACTTGCGTTATTCTTGGTCCCCAGACACAAGTCAATCTTATGTGTATTTTAATTTGGGATTCTGGTTTTAAATTAAATTTAGCTTACCACAGTTGGTATTTCTTTTTCATTATTTCCAAACCGTACTGCTAACCACATTTTAAATTTGGTTACCAAGTAAAACAAAACCGGAACAACAATTAAGGTTAAAAAGGTTGCGATAAACAACCCATAAATTACAGTCCAAGCTAAAGGTCCCCAAAACACAACATTATCTCCACCAATATATATGTTCGGATTTAATTCTCCGAAAAGGGTAAAGAAGTTAATATTTAATCCAATGGCAAGCGGAATTAACCCTAAAATAGTTGTAATTGCGGTTAATAAAACTGGTCGTAAACGAGCTTTTCCTGCTTTGGTAATTACATCTAACAAATCTTTTTCTTCTAAAAATTCGTTATCTCCAATATGTAACTGCAGCTTTTTTCTATCGATCAATAGTTGGGTATAATCTAGTAGCACTACACCATTATTCACCACAATTCCCGCTAAGGAAATAATTCCCATCATGGTCATCATAATAACAAAGGAAGCTCCGGTAATTACCAACCCGCCAAACACACCAATAAAACTCAAAAAAATTGCCAACATAATTATAGCAGGTTTTGATATGGAGTTAAACTGAAAAATAAGTATAAAAAATATCAACCCTAGCCCGGTGAAAAAAGCACCCATTAAAAAGCTCATTTGTTTATTTTGTTCTTCAATTTGGCCAGTATAATCAATTTTGATATTATCGGGTACGCCATGAAAAGCTTTCATTTCGGTTTGTATTTTCCCTACAATTGCAGCGGCATCTGTATACCCTGGAGAAAGTGCAGAATAAACAGTTACAACTCTTTTGGCATCTTTGTGTTTGATGGCATTAAAACCAGAAGAATTACTTTGTTTTGCTACTGCAGAAACAGGAATTTCTTTAATTTGCCCTGAAGCAGGATCTCTAAAAGTGATGGCTTGATTAAAAATAGCACTTGTGTTGTAACGGTTGTCTTTATTAAACCTTACATAGATATCATAATCATCTCCTTTTTCTTTATACACCCCAGCTTTTTTGCCAAATATAGCATTTCTTAATTGCAACCCAACTTGACTTGCATTTACTCCTAATTCACCAGCTTTTTTTCTATCTATTTCAACTAGCATGGATGGTTTGTCTTTGTTGGCGTCAATTTTTAGTTCATCAATACCTGGAATATTTTTATTGTTGATGTAGTTACGCATCTGTTCTGCAGTAGCAATTAACTCGGTATAATTATCCCCTTCTAATTCAATATTGATAGGTGCTCCTACAGGAGGTCCTTGTGCATCTTTTTCAACAGAGATTAAAACTCCAGGATAAATTCCTACTAGGGCGGACTGGATTTTTTGACGTAAAAGCTCACTATCTTGTCCACGACGATATTTAAACTCGCGCATAGATGCCGTAATTTTTGCCCTATGTGGCATCTCTCCAGATACACCACTATCTGTTTGTGGATTTCCAGCACCTTCACCAACTTGTGATACCGCACTTTCTACCATAAAATTATAGTTACCGTCTTTATAAACATCTTCATTTAAAACCTCATAAACACGACTTTCTATGGCTTTTGTAATTTTATTAGTTCTTTCAATATCTGTACCTTGTGGGTATTCGATGTATACAATAATTTGATTTGGTTTGTTATCTGGAAAAAACTCTACTTTGGTTCTTTGTTTGGCCAATGAAATTCCAAAACTAACAAAAGCAATTATTAATAGTAAAAAAGTACCAATACTTAAGGCGTATGGCATTTTTCCTTTGAGTGCGCCACGTAATTTGTTTTCATAAAAATTTTCAAATCGGGTTAAAATTTTAGTTTGAAAATAGTTTGCCATTTTTCTTAACCATAATCTATATACCCAAAGCATAATTGCAGAAAAAATCATCAAGGTACCTAAACCTCTATATACACCTCCAAAAATGGAAACCAATAAGCCTAAAATTGCCATGATAATAGTGGTACTAATTATCTTTTTTAAAGGCATGTCTTTGTCTTCGGTGTTCATAAATTTAGAAACTAGAACAGAGTTGAAAAAGATAGCTACAATTAAAGAGGAACCCAGTACTACCGATAAAGTTATGGGAAGTATAATCATAAACTGCCCCATCATTCCAGGCCAAAGCCCTAAAGGGATAAAGGCAGCAACAGTGGTTGCGGTAGAAATAATAATTGGAAACGCAATTTCACCAATTCCTTTTTTTGCAGCTTCCATTCGGCTCATGCCTTCTTCATCCATCAAACGGTAAACGTTTTCTACTACTACAATACCATTGTCTACCAGCATTCCAAGTCCCATAATCAATCCAAACAGAATCATGGTATTTAAGGTGTAGCCTAACATATTTAAAATCATTAAAGACATAAACATAGACATTGGAATTGCAAACCCAACAAATATGGCATTTTTAAAGCCTAAAAAGAACATCAATACGGTTACTACTAAAATTACCCCAAAAATGATGTTATTTACCAAATCATCTACCTGACCAATAGTAACTGAAGATTGGTCGTTGGCAATAGTAACTTCTAAATCTGGTGGGAATTCATTGGTTTTAGCATTATTAACAATTGTTCTAATTTGTTCTGCAGCTTCCACCATGTTTTTACCTGCTCTTTTTTTAACATCGAGCATTACCACACTTTTTCCAAACTCTCTGGCATACGTAGTTTTATCTTTGTCTTGAAACGAAACGGTAGCAATATCTTTTAAATAAATAGGATTGCCTTTTTCCGTTTTAACTACAAAATTATTTAAGTCTGACGGCTTTTCAACTTCACCTAAAATTCTAATAGTTCTTCTTTGGTCGCTAGCAATTAAATTACCTGCAGACATAGTTACATTACCGCCATTGATTGCATTGGCAACATCGTCAAAACTAACTTTGGCAGCCATCATTTTATATATATCTACAGCTACTTCAACCTCTTTTTCTTGTGCACCTCTTATATCTACTTGTTTAATTTCAGGTAAATCTTCAATTTCATCCTGTAAATATTCGCCAAATTCTTTTAGCATATGTACTGGATAATCTCCAGAAATATTAATATTTAAAATTGGCATTTCTTCAGATAAATTTAAATCGAAAACATTAGGTTCTACTTTTGCCCCATTAAAAGTTGGCCAATCTTCCCCAGAAGTTTTTGCATCAATTTCATCTTTTACCTTTTGTTTTGCTTGATCTACGGTAATATTCTCGTCAAACTCAACAATAACCATAGACATATCTTCTTGTGATGTAGAGGTAATCTCTACTACATTACTTATGGTTTTTAGTTCTTCTTCTAAGGGGTCGGTAATTAATTTTTCAACATCTTCGGCGGTATTTCCTGGGTAGATAGAACTGACATAAATTTTTGTTTCTTTTACCTCAGGAAAATTTTCTCTAGACATACTAAAAAATGCAGAAATACCTAAGAATAATATCAGTACCATTAAAACATAAATGGTTGTTTTATTGTCAATTGCCCATGACGAAAGTGCAAATTCTTTATCTACTTTTTTCTGTTTTTTTGTCATCATAGCAATTATGATTTAATAATTTTTATGGTTTGACCTTCACGAACGCTTCTAGCACCATCTTGAATAATTTCATCTTCTATTTTTAACCCCTCTAAAACTTCAATAATATTTCCCTGCGTTTTTCCAGTTTTGATAATTGCTTTATGTACAATAGCTTCGTCTTTATCATTTTTATCTTTTACCAAATACACATACTGTTCTCCATTGGCATTTTCAGAAATCACCCTTTGCGGTATTAATATTGCACTATCTTTTGTATAATCGTTAATTTGTAAACGGGCAGTTAAGTTAGGTTTGATCCAGCCTTTTTTGTTTGGAACAGGCACTTCAATTTGAAAAGTTCTATTG
Organism: Bacteroidia bacterium; assembly: GCA_030425715.1. Classification (GTDB taxonomy): domain Bacteria; phylum Bacteroidota; class Bacteroidia; order Flavobacteriales; family Flavobacteriaceae; genus Lutimonas. The sequence continues at coordinate 4,488 of JAUIAA010000038.1, forward strand.
GCAGGATTGATATAATTACTTGCTTGACGAACTTTGGAGTCGATACTTTTTCCTAAAATAGGAAATTCAACTTTTACATTTTTACCTTTGGTAACGGTAGTAATGTAACTTTCAGGCACTTCCACCTCAATATACATATTACTAAGATTTACTATACGAAATATTTGCGATTGCCCAGGGGCAACAACACTTCCTTGATCGGTAATGATATCGTCAATAACACCAGAAAAAGGTGCTCTAATAGATGATTTTTCCAATTGAATTTTTAATTGAGCAATGGCTCTTTCTTGTGCTTCGTAATTAGATTTGGCTTGTAAATATTGCATTTCACTTCCAATTTTTTGATCCCAAAGTCTTTGTTGTCTTTCAAAAGTTGTTTTTGCCAATTCGGCTTGGATTTGCATTTGTGCCAATTGCTGCGCTAAACCTCCATCATCAATACTTGCAAGCAAAGCTCCTTTTTGCACTTTTTGCCCTTCGGTAACATATATTTTTTGTAAAATACCAGCAGTCTCTGGATAAAGAACAATATTTTGTTTGGTTTGTACACTACCTTGTAAGTCTAAAAAATGATTAAAAATTTCATTTTTTACCGTTAATGTGGTAACCAATGGTAGTTTTTTTGAGCCGTCGAGTTTAGCGATAGCTTCGTCTAATAATTTTAATTGCTTAGAAACCTCAAACTGTTCATTTTCAATAGCTTCACGTTTATCTCTTATTTTGTTTAAATCTCCTTCTGCAATCACATCTTCTACAGAATTTTTATTGGTGCCACCACAGGAAATCAAAACTAGGGCGATGGTAAATATGGTAATTAACTTTTTCATTAGAATTAACTTTAGTCGTTTTTATTGTTTTGGTTAGTATTGCTCATAAATGTTAAGAGCATTTTCAAGATCTACTTTAGATTGTATGATTTGTAAAATGGATTGTAAATATTCTTGTTGAATAGAGTACAATTGATTTTGGGCGTTGGTTAGGTCTAAACTGGTACTAATTCCCTCAAAAAATTTTACTTGCTCTTTATTAGAAATGCTCTCGGCCAATACAATATTTTGTTTCGTAGTGTTGTATTGATCTATGGCAAATTGATATTCATTCCTAGCAGTTTCCACTGCTAATTTTAATTTTTCTGAAGTTTCATCTAAGGCAATTTCAGATTGTAATAGGTTAATTTTTGCCTGTTGCGTTCTCGAACTTCTTTGAAAGCTACTAAAAATAGGGATGTTTAAACTCAAGCCAAACATGGAAGAATCATACCATGTATCGTTAAACAAATTGTTATTCGCATTTACATAGTACGCATAGTCTACAAATCCTGTTAAAGAAGGGAGGAATTTACTTTTTTCAAATTTAACCAATAACTCATCAGAGTCTAGAGTGTTATCAGCTATCTTAAAATCTACATGGTTTGTCAAATCAAACTTTTTAGTTAACAAACCTAAATCGGCACTTTTAAGGGCAATTTCTTCTAGAGACTCTTTCAGGGTAACTTCTTCAATAATAGGGATACCTAAAGTAATGTTAAACATTTTTTTAGAGATAATCTCTAAGCGTTTCATTTTGTTTAATTGGTTACGCAAGGTTAATAATGTAATTTGTTGTTGTTCAATATCTTGCTCTTCGGTTAAACCATTTTTAAAAATTGCTTTGGTTTCGTTTAAATTCTTTTCTAGTACTGCAATGTTTTTATTTAAAATTTCAATGGTCTCTTCATTAATTAAAACATTACCATAGGCGTTAATTACAGCTTCTCTAACATTCTGATCTGTTTTTTCTTTAGCAAGATTTGATATTTTTAAATAGGTTTTTGCCGATTGTAACCCTACTAAATACGAGCCATCAAAAATTAATTGGTTTAGTCTAGCTGTAGCATAAATATTTTGTTTTGTACCAAAAGTTACAGGTATAAAATCTCCTGGATTTCCTCCAGCAATTTCTGCAGGCAATAAAGTTACGGCTTGTTTTAAATTGTTTTGATACGAAACCGTACCATCAATTTGAGGTAAACCTATGGTGGTGGTTTCCCACTTTTTCTTTTCAGCAGCTTCAATATCTAAAGTCGCTGTTCGAGAGGTGTAATTATTTTCTATAGCGTAGGCAATTGCCTCATTAACAGTAAAAGAATACTTATTCTCTTGCGCAAAAATTGAGGCAATAGTGATGATAAAAAATAGTAAACTGGTAATAATTCTCATTTATTTAGTATTTTATTTAATGTTTTAATTCCTTTTTCTGTAGCAATAGCTCGAATATGATACTCCATGAAATTGTCGAGTAAAAAGGAAACTTCAAAATCAGTTTTTGGAAAAAGCTCTTCATCTTGAATTCCAGAGGAGCCGTTATAATAAATTCTTGTAATGAAATTGATATGTAAATTCTTACGGTAAAACCCTTGTTCAATCCCGGTTTTTAAATTGTTGGTAATGCAACCAATTACACTTTCAAATTGTTTTTGTTTAAGAGATTTAAATATTTTTGGATAATATTTTTCAAGTTGGTATTGAGGTGATACTTTATTGTTTTTTAATACACTATTTACCATACTCTTTATTTCAAACAATTCTTCTATTGGGTTTTTTGAAGTGCTACAAATACAGCTTATACCCTTATTTATTTGATCTAAAACATAATGCGCCACATCTTGCACCAGTTTATTTTTGGTGGCATAATGTGAGTAGATGGTCTTTTTAGACATGCCTAATTCCTTGGCAATATCATCCATAGTAACACTTTTAAAGCCGTACTTTAAAAATAAATCAGATGCCTTAGTTAAAACTTTATTTTTCATATCGGCTGCAAAGATACATAAAAGGAAACTTAATAAACAAAAAAAGTTTCCATAGTTTTTTGCCCATACCCATCTTAATCTTTCATTAGAAACGGCTACTTTTACAAAAATTTTAAAAAATTGGATACAAAAAATTATAAGTCGGCTTTTTTGACTTTCCTTTCTAAGGAAGTGCAAAAAAACAGCACATTACAATCGCCTAAAAATTTATACCAACCCATTCATTATATATTGCAACTTGGTGGAAAAAGAATCCGACCAATTTTAACTTTAATGAGCTGTGAATTATTTGGAGGAAAAGTTGAAGATGCATTACCAGCAGCACTGTCCATAGAAATGTTTCATAATTTTACCTTGATTCATGATGATATTATGGATAAAGCAGATTTAAGACGAGGAAAAAAAACAGTGCATAAAAAATGGGACGAAAACATTGCAATTCTTTCTGGAGATGCCCTTATGATTTTAGCAGCCCAACAGTTAGAATATTATGACAACAGCTTGTTTAAAAAACTTTCAATTTTATTTAATAAAACCGCGTTACAAGTATGTGAAGGACAGCAATACGATATAGATTTCGAAACTGAAAATAATGTTTCTTTACAGGAATATTTACATATGATAAGCTATAAAACAGCAGTTCTTTTGGCTTGTGCCTTACAAATGGGAGCTTTTATTGCGGGTGCTAGCGATAAGGATGCAAAAAGAATTTATGAGTTTGGCTTGTTTTTAGGCCTTGCATTTCAATTACAAGATGATTATTTAGATACTTACGGAACAGAGGAATTTGGCAAAAAAATTGGAGGAGACATTGTGGAGAATAAAAAAACATTTTTATTTTTAAAAGCACTGGAAGTATCTACAGAAAAAGATAAGGAACAACTTTTATCATTGTATAATAAAGTTGAAAACAATCAAGATAAATTAGAACTTGTAAAATCAATTTTTGATAAGTATGATGTATCTAGTATTACTGCAACAGAAATTAAAAAATATACACAACAAGCATTTGATAAGGTAAATGAATTAGATATTCAAGATACACAAAAAGAGGCGTTTATTAACTTTGGAAAACAAATAATGTTGCGTAAAAGTTAATGAAAGGTAATTACAAAATAATAAATGTACTATCAGAAATTCAAAAGAAAAATTTGCTACTGGAGCTGATAGAGCAAATTTCTAAAGACTTTAGCTTGTCTGGCGTATCTTTAAATTTGGAGAAGGATTGCAACCCAACTCAAATGGTTGTTATTTTAAAAGAAAAAATAAATAGCTTGTTAAAAGGTGATTTTTCAAAATTGCTATCTATTCTTTACCGAATTGATGTGCCTGAAAATATTTGGAACAAAGAAGAAGTGATAAATAACACTGCTCTTACCGATAAAATTATATTTCAAATTCTTCAAAAGGAAATTCAGAAAATCTACTTTAGAAATAAAAACTTATTATAGGAGTCCACGCAGAAGAATAAGGGCTTTCGCCGGCATCATAAAGCGCGTCATATTGTATGCCAAATGCAACATTTCCAGCAACAAAAGATGCTCCTAAAAACAAAGATTCATTCCAATAATCATCCTTAATATTATTTCTAGTTCTATTGGTTTTCACTGTTTGGAGTTCTGCAGATAGTTGTAAGTATCGGATTGGTCTATATGCTCCCAAAATACTTCCTCCAAATGAATTGTACTTATAATCGTAAAAACTACTGCTATAATCCGAATAATTATAGATTAGACCAGCACCTGCAATGAGTTGAGGTGTGAGGTGATAGTAGGCTTTAGGCGCCAAGAGTATGTCTGTCCCTCCGTTCCAAAACGAAAGTCCTACATTACCACCAAAGCTCCAATAACGGTTATAAGTTGGTTTGCTTGTTTGTACAGTTATCCTAGTAGAATCTGTATTTTGAGTTCCTTGGTAGGTATAGCCAGTATTTTGAGCCTGTAAACAAGTTATGGTAAAAATAAATAAGATAAAAGACGAGATTTTTTTTAATTGCATCACTTGAATGATTTATATCTAAATCAAAAGTAATAAAACCTGCATAATAATTGTACAAAATATAAAAAAATAGTAATATTGCACTCGTTTTTGGGACCCATAGCTCAGTTGGTTAGAGCACCTGACTCATAATCAGGGGGTCGAAGGTTCGAGCCCTTCTGGGTCCACTAATAATAGGAGATAAAAAATTGAAATTATTATAAAAAAATACGTCATATTTATTAGTTTGAATATCGTGGATTATTTTTTTGATAGTTTAAATATTTGATAATAGTTTTTATATATTTGCAATATTACTATACAATAGAACGTTAATAAATAGCTTAAAAGAAAAATTTATGTCAAAAAAATACTTTTTAAAAGCATTCCTTTTAGCGATACTCTTTTTAAATGTGGATAGTATTTTTGCGCAAGGGCCACCGCCACCGCCACCGCCTTTACCTATAGATGGGGGTATTTTTGGGTTGTTTGCAGTAGCTGTTTTATATGCTGTGAAAAAGATTCGAGACTCTAGAAAATAGTTATACTTTTAATAACTTTGCTACATATTTCCCTATTACATCAAATTCAAGATTTACAGTTTCACCTATTTTTATTTGGTGAAAATTTGTGTTTTCATAGGTATATGGTATGATGGCTACACTAAATTCGTTAGATTTAGAATTTACAACCGTCAAACTTGTACCATTAATGGTGATAGAGCCTTTTTCTATGGTTAAATTATGAAGTGATTCATCATAAGAAAAAGTAAAAATCCAGCTACCATCTGCTTCTTGTATGTTTTTGCAAATACCAATCTGATCTACATGACCCTGTACTATATGCCCATCCAAACGATCGCCTAATTGCATTGCTCTTTCGAGATTGACCACATCTCCAATTTTTAAATTTCCAATATTAGATTTGTTTAAGGTTTCTTGTATAGCAGTAACTGTATGGCTGTTATTTTTTAAATCAACTACAGTTAAGCAAACACCATTATGTGCTAAGCTTTGGTCAATTTTTAGCTCCTTTGAAATTTTACTTTTGATGGTGATGTGAAGGTTTTCTTTATCAGATTTTAAATCTTCTACCTCTCCCAATACTTCAATTATTCCTGTAAACATTGTGTAATTAATATTGATTAAATTTGTAAAAAAAGAACAGCATTAATTCAAAAGCAAGCCCTATTTTTACAATAAATTTTTTGGGTTTGATTTAGGTTAATTATAACTCCAAAATTAACAATTATTCATACAAGTAGATGGACAAAAAAGGAAAAATTAGAATTGGTATTTCTGTAGGAGATATAAATGGTATAGGAATTGAAGTAATACTAAAAACATTTGAAGATGCTAGAATGTTAACTTTTGGTACTATTATTATTTTTTCTTCAACTAAGATAGTTAGTTATCACAAAAAAGCGATGCATTTAAATGTGCCTGTTCATGGTATTGATCATATCAAAAGTGCGGTTGCGAACAAGTTAAATGTTTTAAATATTGATAAAAATACGGTTGAAATAGAATTTGGTAAAGAAACTAAAGTTGGAGGAGATCATGCTTTTCAATCTTTAAAATCTGCTACCGAAGCGTTAAAGAATGGAGAAATAGACGTATTGGTAACTGCGCCAATCAATAAAAATAATATTCAATCTGAAGAATTTAAATTTCAAGGCCATACTGAATTTTTGGAAAATCAGTTAGAAGGAGATAGCTTAATGATATTGATGACTAGTTTTTTAAGAATTGGTTTAATTACAGGTCATATTCCTGTAAAGAAAGTTGCAGAAACAATTACTCCTAAATTAATAATCACATCGTTTGAGGTGAAAATCATGCTGGCTTTCATGTGCGCCTCATCTTTGCTTTTTGACTTTTGCAAAATGTAA
>JAUIAA010000039.1 GCA_030425715.1 Bacteroidia bacterium
TATGTATATACTTTGAAGGAAAAACCTCCATCACTTCTGTTAATACATCTTCTAAAAACTCAAAAGTTGTTTCTTTACCAGCGCAATATATGTCTGTAATTGGCCAAACACCGCCAGATGGTACTGCTACTGGCTTTTCAAAACAAGATAGTTCAGGGTAGGCAGCCATGACACAAGTAACATGCGCAGGCATTTCTATCTCAGGAATTACTTGAATATTATTTTGAGCGGCATAAGCCACAATTTCTTTGAGTTCTTTTTGTGTTAAAAAGCCACCATAAGTACCTTTATCCTTTGGGTCATTCGTTATTCTGGCATTCCAATGCTTATCCTCTTGATCAACCCGCCAAGCTGCAACTTCTGTTAATTTTGGATATTTTTTGATTTCCATTCGCCAACCTTGATCGTCTACCAAATGCAAATGCAAAACATTCATTTTATGCATGGCCAACCTATCAATCGTTTTTAAAATATATTCTTTAGGAAAAAAATGTCTAGACAAATCGAGCATTAACCCTCGATGTTTAAAACGAGGTTCGTCTTTAATTTCAACCGCAGGAACTATTAAATCCACCTTAGTATTATTTCCATAAATTTGTGCAGGCAACAGTTGTAATAAGCTTTGTACGCCATAAAGGTATCCGCCAAGGCTATTGGCAGCAATGGTTATTTTTTTTGTAGTTACATTTAATTCGTAAGCCTCATTCTTAAGTCCTTCTTTAGCTATAAACTCAATCGTATTATTTTGACCATTTTTACCAAAAGTAATTTGTATTCCTGTAGCTGATTTTACCTTATCAACCAATAAGTTCGCTACCTTACTCAAACTATCGTGAACTATAATCTTGGTGCTTTTATCAATACTAAAGGAGCCTTTATTTAAAGTAAGCTGCGCTGGTTTTGGTATAATTTGTATGTCTTGTGCTACAAAAGATTTGGCTGGTTTTTCACAAGCAGTTAAACAAAGTAAGCCTATACTAAATGTTAAAATTTGTATTTTTTTTTCAAAAAATTTTATCACTTCCATTCCATTTTAAATTTAGCATCTTCCATTCTATTTCCTTTTTCATTGTCATAAATGGCATAATTAAATCCTGAACGTAAGCTATAGCCTGCATATTCCCCTTTTTTATTCACGGCAATAAAACCTACTTGTAGGTAAGGCATGTCTTTATGGTTTTGATGTTTTTTATAAATACGCTCTACAATTTCTTTACAGGCATCAAATGGTGATTTTCCTTGACGCATTAACTCCACTACCATAGCACTTCCTGCTGTTCTAATAACCGCTTCTCCTAAACCTGTTGCTGCAGCTCCACCAACTTCATTATCTAAAAACAAACCTGCACCAATAATTGGCGAATCGCCAACCCTACCGTGCATTTTCCATGCGGCTCCACTCGTAGTACAAGCCCCAGAAATATTACCTGATTCATCTAAAACCAACATAGAAATAGTATCGTGATTTTCTATATTGATAACTGGAGCATATTTTGATTCTTCCAACCACTTTTCCCAATCTTTCTTTGATTCAGGGGTCAATAAATTTTCTTCTTTAAAACCTTGGCTTTTTGCAAATTGTAATGCTCCTTCCCCAGTAAGCATCACATGTGGTGTTTCTTCTAACACTTTTTTGGCAACAGAAATTGGATGTTTAATTCCTTGTAAAAAGGAGACCGAGCCACAGTCACTATTATGATCCATTATACAAGCATCTAACGTAACATTCCCATCCCTATCTGGAAAACCTCCATAGCCTACACTTCTTATTTTAGGATCTGCTTCTGGTATTTTCATGCCAGATTCTATGGCATCTAATACAGGTTTCCCTTTTTTTAACTGTTTCCAAGTTTCTTCATTGGCAGGTAAACCATGATTCCATGTAGAAATAATGATTGGTTTTTTAACATCTTTTAATGGGTTACTTAATAAAGTAATATTTCCTTTTGTTGTAGCATTTGCACTAACATAAGCAGTACTTATACCTATCGTACTTAATGCCGCTTTTTTTATAAAATCTCTTCTATCAGACATGGCTCTTTTCTTTGCTTAAATTTACGATTATTTATTGAGAAATGATTTTACCATCTTCTTTAATGGTATATGTTTTTTTAGAATAAGGACTAGTTGTTCTAATATTCCACCCTGTTAAATGGTTTTCAAATTGAAATACCAGTCTATCCTTACCTATTTTTTTACTATCTATACCCAGTTCGTTTAAGGAATTTGCCGCTTTTCCGTTTTTAGCTTGATATGCTTTCTGTTTTTTAAAAACCTGATATAATGCCAGCCTTACTTTTTCGTCTTCTGGAATTTCAAATGCAATGTGTTCTCCCGTTTTGGCTGTACTAAAAAATACATAACCCCACATTTCTGGTTCATGCATATTAACAACTCCTGTTGGCGACCAAACCCAATTGTATTCATGCAAAAATTTACCATTTTTATCTTTCTTTCGCGAATACCTTCCATCGGTTAAATCAAACTCCCAATTTACTCTGGAATACCCCATGCGCCAAAATTTATTTCTAGGCACGTTATCTTGAAGATAGGCGGTTCTAAATGCGCTCCAAGGCAAAGCAATCTCTATACTCCATCCTTTATCAATGTCAGTGGAATTATTTAATGTTCCATCTACATGTATTGCTGATTTGTAATTTGACATATTCCAATCTACTGCAATTTGACCATCTTTTTCACGATAAGGTTTGGTTATGAATAAATCCCACAACGTATTTAAAGCATTGAATTCCATTTCATAATAGTTGTGCGTATCGTTATCTGGATCAATAAAAACTTCAAAATCATTGTTGTAAAAAATAACAGTATCTTTTTGTTTTAACGTTGCCCATACATGTGGTTCTTCCATTTTTGCATAGATATAAAGATATTGCTCATCCCAAATCATTTTCATCTGGGTTTTGTATTTGGGTTTTACTTTCCCTTCTATATCAATAAAATCTTGAGAAAATGGCACTTCTTGCCAAGCGCTTTCTTCAGCCTTACCATCAATTTTAATATCTCTATCTGTTTGGTAAGCCACATACTTTCTAAGCAAGTCAAAATTTTGTTGTGCCATGGCTTGTCCACAAAAAACAAACAATGCAATTATGCCTATTTTCCACCTCATAATCACCATATTTAAAAACTGTTATTTTTAGTAAATTCTATTATTTCGCTAATATGACCAAAAGCTAGTGCCACCACAGTATCTGCAGCTCCATAATAAATGGCTATTTTATCTTCCTCAATATCATGTAAAGCAGCACAAGGAAATACTACGTTAGGTACATCGCCAACTTGTTCATAATTTACTGCAGGACCAAGTAAATAATCTCTAGTTCTATATTTTACAATATCGGGTTGTTCTTTATCTAAAATGGCAGCTCCCATAGCATATCTAAATCCGTTGCAGGTATTGATTACGCCGTGATACAACATCAACCAACCTTCACTAGTTAATATAGGAATTGGCCCCGCACCAATTTTTGTGCTTTGCCAACCACTTTGCTCAAAAGCAGCGGTCTTCATTACACACCGATGTTCGCCCCAGTATTTCATATCAGGGCTATAGCTCAAATAAATATCGCCAAAAGGGGTGTGTCCATTATCGCTTGGGCGGCTCAACATTGCATACTTTCCATCAATTTTTTGTGGGAAAAGCACTCCATTTCTATTGAAAGGTAAAAATGCGTTCTCACATTGAAAAAATTCTTTAAAATCAAAAGTATATCCAATACCTATGGTTGGACCATGGTAACCATTACACCAGGTAATCCAATACCTATCGTCTATAAAAACAACTCGTGGATCATATTTATAATCAGAATCAATCATTGTGGTATTTCCAGCCTTCATTTGAATAGGCTTATGATTGATTTCCCAATCGAGAGCATTTTTACTAAATCCTGCAAAAATATTCATTTGCACGGCTTTATTATCGCATCTAAAAACTCCTGCAAAACCATCTTCAAATGGTACTACTGCACTATTAAATACACTATTAGAATTGGGTATAGCAAATCTATTGATAATTGGATTTTCACTATATCTCCAAATTATTTCGTTACTGTTTTTTGGCCTATCTTGCCATGGTATTTTTTTCAAAATAAAATAAATTAATGTTTAAACTTTAGTTGGGCAATGCTCTTACTTTATCTAACCATGTAAATTTCAAGATTATAGAAGTTATAACAAATATAAGCAATGCAATTAATGTTTTAGGATAATCTCTAATCATAAAATAAATAGGGATAACAATCATGCTAGACTGCCAAACAACTCCTATAACGCAATTCATCATGTCAAACCAAAAATCGTTATTTTCACTAAAATTAGGATTTTCTTTTTGCAATTCTTTAGCCACAGGTTTCCAAAACCCCCAAGGATGTACATTTTTATAAAATGATTTCAACACTTCCATATTGGTTGGCGCGCTTAAATAGGTACCTAAAAAAGAGCCTAAAAGCGAAAAACTAAATATGATTGGAAATAAATAGATGGCAGATACATTAGACAGTTCATAAAGCATAGAACCTTCTGCGAAATTTGTTTTATTTTGGTCTAATAAAAATTGTAAACTAGCAATAATTAAACCTGCTAACATTCCCCAAAAATAACCCCAACCATTAAATCGCCACCAAACCCATTTTAAAAAATTTGCTGCAACATAACCACCAAAAAGCGCACTGGTAATCCACAGTGTCAATGAGTTGATAGAATCAGCAAAAAAGCCCATAAACACCCCCAAACCTACTACTAAAAATGAGGCAATATGACTGGCCTTTATATAATGCTTATTACTTGCTTTTGGTTTAAAATATTTTTTATAAATATCATTCACAATATATGCTGGTCCTGCATTTACAAAAGCTGAAAATGTAGACATAAACGCGGCTAAAAGCCCTGCTAAAAGCAATCCTTTAATACCGACTGGCACATGAAAATTAATCACTTTTGGTAAAATAATTTCTAAATCTGCACCCGATAAATTTGGATTGGCTATCATTTCTGGAGCTAATACCACTAAGGCAATCACTACCACTCCTCCTATTAATAAATACCTTGGAATAAATAATATTAAGTTGGTAAAACCTGCCATATATGCTGCTTCTTTAACTGTCTTGGTAGATAAAATACGCTGCATATCAAAACTAGGCGTTGGGCCAGCAATACTTGCAAAAAAGCCTTTAAACAAACTCATACCAATCAACGCCCCAAACATTTTATAACCTTCGGAGTCTACCAAATCATTAAAAGCTTGGTATTTGGAGGCATCCCAATGCGTATCTAACTCCCAACCAAAAAACACATTTTTCCATTCGTTAGTAATTACATTGGAAATTTCAACATCGCTAAAAGCAAAAAATGCGTATCCCGCAACTAAAACTCCAGCAATTACCATAATACCATATTGTAAAACTTCGGTTGCAACTACAGAAAACATACCCCCTTTAATGGTGTAAATGGTGGTAAGAAAAATAATAATTAAAGCGTAGGATTGCTCGGAATTAAAGAGTACGGAATTATCCATTTGCAAGGTTAAATCCCAAGGCAAAATAACGGTCATAAATTTACCAACCCCTTCGAAAAAATATGCAATAAAGCCAATAGCCGCAACAACGGCAAAAATAGCCACAATTATATGAGAAGCTCTACCAGCTTTATCATCTCCAAAACGAGTTAAAATCCATTCGGATCCCGTCATTATATTGGATCTTCTAATCCATACGGCGAGAAACATCATGATAAAAATTTGATTCCATATAGGCCATAACCACATTAGCATAAAGCTTTTCGCACCGTAAAGAAATAGCCAACCGACCATTAAGGCGGTTCCGGAAATATCAAACATACCGGATCCATTACTCAAGCCTAAAAAATACCATTTGATATTATTTCCTCCTAAAAAATAAGAATCTAATCCTTTAGATGCTTTTTTCGATACCCAAATACCTACTGCCAAAGTGATAATTAAGTAAAGTAAGATGATGGATACGTCTATACTACTCATATTGTTCTTTTAATTGTTTAGCCCCCAATTTTTATTAGGAACATTTCCCATTTTAAATTTCAACACCCCACCATTCATTAACTCTTTATGGGAAACATAAGTTTTGTTGTAAGGTTTGCCATTAAAACTAGCAGATTGTATATATATGTTTTCTGCAGAATTATTTTCTGTTTCAATAATAAATTGCTTATTATCTGCTACTTGTATCGTTGTTTTATCAAAAATTGGACTTCCTATTTGGTAGGAACCTGATGCAGGATTGTATGGGTATAAACCTATAGCACTAAAAACATACCAAGCCGACATTTGGCCACAATCTTCATTTCCACTCAAGCCATTTGGTGTGGTATTGTATTGGGTTTTAAGAATTTCTCTTACCCAATATTGAGTTTTCCAAGGTTTGTTGGCAAAATTATACATATATGCTATGTGGTGACTTGGCTCATTGCCATGTGCGTATTGACCAATTAAACCAGATACATCTGGAGATACATTGTCTCCTGTAATCTCTGAAGACTCCGTAAATAGTTCCTCTAATTTATTGGTAAATGCATCATTCCCTCCATGCATTTTTATCAATTCCTTCATATCGTGTAGTACAAACCAGCTATGTTGCCAAGCATTTCCTTCGGTATAATCTGCATGTACTCTATGTGCTGAATATTTAGGATCAAAAGGGGTGTGCCATTCTTTTCCTGTATCCGATTTACCTCGCATAAACCCTGTTTCTTGGTCGAATAAATATTGGTAAGCCTTAGCTCTCTGGCTAAAATACTGGTAGTCGTCCTCCTTATGCAAAGCTTTAGCTACCTGTGCCACACACCAATCATTATAAGCATACTCTAGGGTAATGGTTACCGATTCGTCTAATAAATTATAGGGTATATATCCATATTTTTTATATAGTGACAATCCTCTATCGTCTTGCATCATAGTGTGCTTCATTGCCTGATAAGCTTCCTCAATATTAAAGCCTTTTATTCCTTTTCGGATAGCTTCTGCAATAACCGGAATAGAATGGTATCCAGTCATGGTATTGGTCTCATTACCGTATAAATTCCAAACTGGCAGGCGCTTATTTACAGTGTAATACGCCAACATAGAATTGATAATATCACTTACTCTATTGGGTTCTAATATGGTTAATAAAGGTTGTTCTGCTCTAAAAGTATCCCATAAAGACAAAGTGGAATATGCGGTAAAATTTTCTGCTTTCGCGATACTATCATTGGGCAATCTAAACGCTCCATTGGCATCACTAAAAGTAACAGGAGCTAGCTGTGTATGGTACAGAGCTGTGTAAAATATGGTTTTAAGTGAATCAATTGGTGTTTCTACTTTTATTTTTGAAAGATTTTCTTCCCATTGTTTTTTTGATGCTTTTAAATTTTTATCAAAATGAAACCCTTTCTCTTCCACTGCTAAGTTTTCCAAAGCATTTTCTATACTTACCGAAGAAACGGCTACTTTTACTTCCAGTTGTTTATTCTGTACCTTGTTAAAAAAAAGCTGTGCTGTAGTAGCAAGTCCTTCTATTTGATTTGTTTTTTCTATATACTTACCCTCTTTAACCAAATCGTATTTTACCAAAGCTTTTGAAAATTTTGCCACAAAAAACACCTTTTGATTTTTAGCCCAACCTGTAGAATGACGATATCCAACCACAGTAAATTTATCTAATATTTTAATTTGCGAATTGGTTGTTTTATCCCAATTGATTGCAAAACCTAAGTCAATAATTACTGATTGTAAATCATTGTTTTCAAAAGTATATTTGTGAAATGCTGTTCGTTGACTAGTAGTTAATTCTGCTTTTATTTTATGGTCTTTTAAAAACACCGAATAATAGCCTGGTTTGGCAATTTCATCAGAGTGGGTATATGTTGATTTATAAGGAATATCCTCTCTACTTTTTATAGGCGTAGTCAAATCTACTTCCTTATTAATTGGCATGAACCTAATATCGTATAAATCGCCAATACCTGTACCACTTAAATGTAAATGACTAAAACCAATAGTAATAGAATCTGAATAATGATAACCCGAACACCAATCCCAATCGGAAGTACCATTGTCTGGACTTACCTGAACCATTCCAAACGGTGCTGTTGCACCAGGAAAAGTATGCCCATGCCCCCCTGTACCAATAAATGGATTTACCAAACTAGAAAGTGTTTCTTCTTGCAGCTCTTTTTCACTATTTAACTTTGTACAACTTGTATTTAAAAAGAGTAAACCTAATAGAAAAACACCAAATATTTTATTCATATTTACCTCAACTTTATCTAAAAAACAATTTAACATCCATAAATATTTATATTTTTAGCCTTTCTATTATTAATATTTAGACGTATTACATAGAATCAAGGTTTAACATCAAATAATACTTAAATTAATGGCAGCTAATCCTAAAATTATCCAAATGAATGCAGCAAGTAATTACAAGATTACCTTGCGACATCACATTCTATTTTGGACTATTTATTTTATATTAAATACTTTGCGTTGGGGCAGTTATTTTGATGATTATTTGTACTCCTTTAAAACAACCATTATTGGGTTTTTAATTCACATGACTCTCTGTTATGTAAATGTTTACATCTTGATGCCTAGATTTGTATTTCGCAAAAAATACCTCATCTACATTATTGCACTTCTCACCAGTGTATTTTTAATGGTTGTTGCAAAATTTAACTTAACCTATTACTTAGTAAGTATTGATGTTTGGCCAGAAGGACCAGAAATTATACACAAAATTACTTTGAACTACACCATAGATATGATGATTGGCGAACTCTATGTAATAGCCTTTACCACTGCAATTAAGACTACAATGGATTGGATTCATGAGCATAAAAGATTGACGGATTTAGAAAAAGTACAAACCGAAACTGAATTACTATTTTTAAGAACACAGATCTCGCCACATTTCTTTTTTAACACATTAAATAATATTTATTCTTTGTCTATAACGCAATCTAGCAAAACACCAAAAATTATTTTAAAACTATCTGATTTGATGCGTTATTTGCTTTACGAAACCAAACAAAAACGCCAAAGTTTAGAAAAAGAAATTATTTGCATCCAAAACTATTTAGACCTAGAAAGAATTCGTCATGGAGAAAAACTAAAAGTGGATATGGAAATATCTGGCGATATTTCTAACAAGAAAATTGCTCCCATTTTACTTTTGTCCTTTATTGAAAACGCATTTAAACATGGCGTCAATAAAAATATAGGAAATATAAAAATAACTATTGATTTTAAAATTATAGAAGATTTTCTTTACTTTCGAATCTCAAATCCAATGCCAACCATTACCAAATACAAACAAAGAATAGATACACCTGGTGGCATTGGTTTAGAAAATGTAAGCAAAAGATTATCTTTAGGGTATACCAAAGAGGAATATAATTTGAAAATTGAGCATATAGACCAATTATTTGTAGTTAATTTAAAAATAAAAGTAGCATGAAATTAAAATGTTTGATAATAGACGATGAGCCATTAGCTATAGATGTAGTAAAAAATTTCTTAGCTCAAATTAATGATATTGAATTGGTAAAAACTTTTGATAATGCCATCGATGGAATGAATTTTTTAAAAGACAATAAAATTGATTTGATATTTCTAGATATCAACATGCCTTTACTTGATGGCATTAGTTTTTTAGAAAGCATTGACCAAAAACCTTTGGTAATCATTATTAGTGCACATGAAGAATTTGCGGTAAAAACTTATGAATTAGATGTGCTAGATTACCTAATGAAACCGATATCTTTCCCAAGATTTATGAAATCTATTCAAAAGGTATACAAAACATTAAATGTTCAAAAAACAACTAGTTACGGCAGTTCTGATCGACCATATATTTTTGTCAAAATAGATAAAAAGAAGATGCAAAAAATCTATTTGGATGAAATTTTAGTAATTGAATGTTTAAAAGATTACTTAAAAATAATTACCCAAACCAATAAATATATCATACACCAAACACTAAGTAGTTTTACGGGTTTATTACCTTCAAAAAATTTTATACGAATACACAGATCTTATACCATTGCCATCGATAAAATAGATACCATTGAAGGAAATAGTGTTGAAATAGCTGGGATTCGATACATGATTGGTAGAACATATACCAACGAAGTAAAAGGCAAAATATTAAACACCTCTATACAACCTAGAAAAAATGAATAGTGTTGAGTTCAAGTAAATAATCTAATAATTCTGTAATTGTAAATCATTGCCAAAAACATAAAGTAAACACACATTTTAACGCAAAATTCTTGTAACAAGCTATTTTTTTTTAGATATTGCGGCACACTAATTCAATTTATTCCAAAACAAATATGTACAAAAAATTACTTTCGCTAATTATTATGTTAGCACCAATATTTACTTTCGCACAAGAAAAAGGTATAGATCAAAAAATTGACGAAGCATTTGCTCCAATTTCTAATTTCTTTTCAAATGTTATTTTTTTCCAAATATTTGGAGCTCCATTTATCCTGATACTATTGGTAGGGAGTGCTGCTTTTTTCACTATATATTTCGGTTTTCCAAACATCCGTTATTTTTGGAGAGCCATCAATACAGTACGTGGTAAATACGAAGATATCGAAACTCATGGTGCAAACCTACTTTATGGTAAAGATGGTATTGCCCAAGGAACCGATTTTAATAAAGTAGATGATATTGATGAACACATCTCCTCCCTTTCTGATGAATTGGCTATAGATGGTGATATTAAAGATACGATTCGGGACGAAAGCTCAGATGGTGAAGTATCACATTTTCAAGCTTTGGCTACCGCAGTTTCGGGTACTGTAGGTAACGGAAATATTGCAGGAGTTGCATTGGCTATTGCCTTAGGCGGACCCGGTGCTACATTTTGGATGATTGTTTGCGGGTTGTTAGGAATGTCTACCAAATTTGTAGAGTGTACCTTAGGGGTACAATATAGAGATGTTGGAGAAGATGGAACCGTATATGGCGGTCCGATGTATTATTTAACAAAAGGATTAAAAGAAAGAGGTTTTGCAAAATTAGGAAAAATTGCAGCAGTGTTCTTTTCTATTTTTTGTATTGGT
>JAUIAA010000040.1 GCA_030425715.1 Bacteroidia bacterium
TAAGGTTGCCAATTTTCTATTGTCTTGGTTACTTTTTTTGTTTGGATTTTAGGCATTTCATTTATGGATTTAATCTTCCACGGCTCTGAACCATTGGCAATATATCCATCTGACAATAAAATAACTGGAGTCATATGTTCTAATGCCAATCTTGAAGCTTCATAAGCAAAATCAAAACAGTTAGCTGGCGTACTCGCTGCAATTACAATTACTGGGCTATCTCCATTTCTTCCATACATAGCTTGCAACAAATCAGACTGCTCTGTTTTGGTTGGCAACCCAGTTGAGGGACCTCCTCTTTGCACATTTACAATTACCAATGGCAATTCTGTCATTAACGCCAAACCAATAGCTTCTGTTTTTAATGCCAATCCAGGACCTGAGGTTGTAGTAATGGCTAAATCTCCTGCAAAGGCTGCACCAATGGCAGAGGTAATTCCTGCAATTTCATCTTCTGCTTGAAATGCTTTAACCCCAAAATGTTTGTGTTTTACCAATTCGTGTAAAATATCAGATGCAGGGGTTATAGGGTAAGAGCCTAAAAATAATTCCAATCCAGATTTTTCTGCGGCGGTTAAAAATCCCCATGCTGCAGCCGTATTTCCGTTAACGATTCTATAGGTTCCTTTTGGCATTGTTGACGGCGCAATGGTATAGGTATCTGGAATCAACTCTAGTGTTTCTGCATAATAATAACCTGCTTTTAATACAGTTGCATTGGCATCTGCAATTTTTGAATCTGATTTAAATTTCTTTTTAAAAAAATTTAGGGTATACTTCATATCACGGTGGTACATCCAATACACCATTCCTAAAGCAAACATATTTTTACTCCGCGTAATCGACTTATTGTCTAAACCTAAATTCTTTAATGCTTCCTTAGTTAATGTAGTCATTGCTACATCAATAACCCTATAATTTTTTAAAGTATCATCTTCTAATGGATTGGTTTCGTAAGCTGCCTTTTTTAAATTCTTTTTACTAAAAGCATCCGAATCTATAATAATAGTATGTCCTGGCTTTAAAGCCGATAGATTTGTTTTTAATCCAGCAGGGTTCATGGCTACCAACAAATCTAAATCATCACCAGGAGTAGAAATTTCAACACTACCAATATGTACTTGATACCCAGAAACCCCATATAAACTACCTTGTGGCGCTCTAATTTCTGCTGGGAAATTAGGAAAGGTTACTACATCGTTACCAAACATGGCAGAAGTATCTGTAAATTGCGCTCCTGTTAACTGCATTCCATCACCAGAATCTCCAACAAATCTTATTACTACAGTTTCAACAGGTTCTGCTTTGTTGTGTTTTGGTAAAGTATTAGGCATTAGGCTATTTTTTTATTTTCTCTAAATTTAAGCAATATTTAGAAACTAGCTAATCCTCTATTCTAAATTTAATATGCAATTAACACTCTAAACCTGCTAATTTATTAAAATTATTATATTCTTAATTATTAGGGTGTTTTTTTAATATATTTATATTTTAACTTAAGTTTAACAGTGCACTACCCAATTATCTTCAGAATAGATTTAGAATTAGAAATTACTTTAGCAGTATAAAAATTAAGTCTTGGCCAGATTTAACAACAATATTTAACTAAAAAATAATAACTATGAAAACTATTAAATTGATTTTAGCAGCAGCCATTTTTACATTGGCAACAACCTCTTCTTTCTCCCACACTTTAGAGTTAAATAACAAAACAACTATTTATTCTCAAGACAGAGAAGAAATTGCAGTGAGTGATTTGCCAAGTGCCGTAACTAAGGCAATTGAAGCGGATTACCCTGATCATACCATTACAAAAGCTTTTAAAAGCACTGCAAACGAGAAAACAACATACCATGTAGTTCTGAGTAAAGGAACGGAAAGTGTGGAAGTTTCTTTTGATGAAAGTGGTACAAAGTTATAGACAACAAGTCTCTTTAAGTAAGCAAAAAAAACACGCAAAATTGCGTGTTTTTTGTTTATTTAAGTATCCGTAAAATAACTTAATCGTTTAGTTTTAATACTGCCATAAAAGCTTCTTGAGGAATTTCTACATTTCCTACTTGACGCATACGTTTTTTACCTTTTTTCTGTTTTTCTAAAAGCTTTCTTTTTCGAGAAATATCACCTCCATAACATTTTGCCGTTACATCTTTACGCAAGGCTTTGATGGTTTCACGGGCAATAATTTTAGCTCCGATAGCCGCCTGAATAGGAATATCAAATTGCTGTCGCGGAATTAATTGACGTAATTTCTCACATATTTTCTTACCAATATTATAGGCGTTATCTGCATGAAGCAAAGCCGATAGCGCATCTACTGGTTGCGCATTAAGCAATAAATCTACTTTTACCAACTTTGAACTTCGCATACCGATTGGATGGTAATCAAAAGAAGCGTAGCCTTTTGAAACGGTTTTCAATCTATCGTAAAAATCAAAAACAATTTCCGATAAAGGCATATCAAAACTCAACTCTACCCTTTCTGGAGTTAAATAATTTTGGTTGGTGATTTCGCCTCGTTTTTCAATACAAAGGCTCATCACAGCTCCAACAAAATCTGATTTTGTAATGATACTTGCTTTTATATATGGCTCCTCCACTCTATTTAAGGTAGAAGGATCTGGCAAATCTGATGGGTTGTTTACCAAAATAACCTCATCCGGTTTTTTATTGGTAAACGCATGGTAAGATACGTTTGGCACGGTGGTAATAACCGTCATATCAAATTCTCGCTCTAAACGTTCTTGGATAATTTCAAGATGTAGCATGCCTAAAAATCCACATCTAAATCCAAAGCCTAATGCTGCAGAGCTTTCTGGAACAAATACCAAAGACGCATCATTTAGCTGTAATTTTTCCATAGAGTTACGAAGCTCTTCATAATCTTCTGTATCAACAGGGTAAATCCCTGCAAAAACCATGGGTTTTACATCTTCAAATCCTTCAATTTGATTTTGAGTTGGTTTGGCTGCATCTGTAATGGTATCTCCTACTTTTACTTCACTAGCTGTTTTAATTCCTGTAATTAAATAGCCAACATCTCCAGCTTTGATACTTTTTTTAGGTTCTTGATTTAATTTTAACGTACCAACTTCATCTGCAAAATATTCATTGTTGGTAGCCATAAATTTTATACGCTGCCCTTTTTTTATTTCACCATTAATTACTCTAAAATAGGTTTCTACCCCTCTGTAAGAATTGTAAACCGAGTCGAAAATCAAAGCTTGTAAAGGTTCATCTAGGTTTCCTTTTGGAGCTGGAACGGTTTTAATAATTGCTTTTAAAATTTCATCTATCCCAAAACCTGTTTTACCACTTGCGTGCAAAACCTCTTCTGGTTTACAGCCTAAAAGTTCTACAATATCGTCTGTAACTTCTTCTGGGTTAGCACTTGGCAAATCTACTTTGTTTAAAACAGGAATAATTTCTAAATCGTTATCTAAGGCTAGATACAAATTCGAAATGGTCTGTGCTTGAATACTTTGTGCTGCATCCACAATTAAAAGTGCCCCTTCACAGGCTGCAATAGATCTAGATACTTCATAGGAAAAATCAACATGACCAGGAGTATCAATCAAGTTTAAAACATATTGCTCTCCTTCATAAGCATAATCCATTTGAATGGCATGGCTTTTTATAGTAATCCCACGTTCTCGTTCCAAGTCCATATTGTCTAGCAACTGGTCTTTTCGCTCTCTATCAGTAATTGTATTTGTATACTCTAAAAGCCTATCTGCCAAGGTACTTTTACCATGGTCAATATGTGCAATAATGCAAAAATTTCGTATATTCTTCATTCCTTTCTACCTGTCTTCTATATTGCGCAAATATAACCAATTAGTTGATTGAGAAACCCTAATTTTTAGTATTAATCATGCTTTGGAAATACGATTTTTGCATCTTGCCTAACATCATCTAAAGTTGTCATAAGATCTCGACTAAAAGATAAGGGTAATATTGGACTTTCAATAAGTCCTTTATCAAGGCATTCCATCACATGAGCCGCCTCAAGCTCATAGCCTAAACCTTTGGGTTGTACTACATAAACCTCGTCTTGAATACCATTCTTCTCTATAAAAATAGGGTATTCTGGTTCTCTAATAAATTTGATAAAACCATGTTCAAAACAAAGTTCTGTTTCATTTTTACAAGTACTTTCAAAACTTGAGGTTAGCACAGCCATGGCGCCATTTTTATATCCAAAAAGTATGCTAATACTATCCTCTACACCGGTTGGACGGATATTTGCCATGGTTTTTATAGTGTCTGGCTTTCCTAGCAATTTTAAAGACCTAAAAATTGGATAAATACCAATATCTAATAAAGAGCCTGCTCCTAAATCTATATTGTACAATCGCTTATCTGGATCATAATCAGCTTTAAACATAAAGTCTGATTTTACAAATTTTAATGCACCAAGTTCTTTATCTTTAGACAACTCCAATACTTTATTGAATTTTGCAGAAAACATCGTCCACAAAGCTTCCATCAAAAAGGTATTGTTTTCCTTAGAAGCCTTAATCAATTGATCTACTTCCTTAGTATTCATGGCAAAAGCCTTTTCGCAAAGCACTGCTTTTTTGTGGTTTAAACAAAGTAAGCCATGTTCCATGTGTTTGGCGTGCGGCGTGGCAATATAAACTATATCTACCTGCGCATCTTCTACCATTTCTTGGTAAGAGCCATATGCTTTTTCAAATCCAAATTCTTTAGCAAATGCTCTGGCATTTTCTATACTTCGTGAAGCGGCTGCAAATAAATTTGCATTGGATAGTAAAGAAAGATCCTTTGCAAATTTTCGTGCAATTTTTCCACAGCCCAATATGGCCCAATTGTATTTTTTACCCATGCCTTTTGTTTAATCTACCCAATCTGCAACAAATAAATTGGTATCGTGTGTGCCGTTGTTGTTTCTATTTGAAGAAAAAATTAACTTTTTACCATCTGGTGAAAACATAGGAAAAGCATCAAAAACACCATCATAGGTTATTTGCTTTAGGTTATTACCATCTAAATCAACCATAAACAAGTTAAACCCATCGTGTTTCTCTTTATGGTGGTTGGTAGAAAATATTATTTTCTCACCACTCGGGTGAAAAAATGGTGCCCAGTTTGCGCTTCCTAAATCCGTAATTTTTTTCAAATCCGACCCATCTATATTGCAAACATACAATTCCATATGGGTTGGCATTACCAATCCTTGCGCCAACAAATCTTTGTATTCTTTAATTTCTTGTTCTGTTTTGGGGCGAGAAGAACGGAAAATTAATTTTGTGCCATCTGGCGAAAAGAAGGCTCCTCCGTCATAACCCAATTCATTCGTTACTTGTTTTACATCCGATCCATCGATTTTCATCGTATACAATTCTAAATCACCACTTCTATCGGAAGTAAACACAATCAAATCTCCTTTTGGAGATACTGTAGGCTCAGCGTCATATCCAGGCTCATTGGTTAATTGTGCTAACTGATTGCCGTTAGTATCGGCCACAAAAATATCGAATGTATGATACACAGGCCAAATATATTTTCCCCCGAAATCTTCTTTTTTTGGTACTGGCGGACAGGCTTCATCGCCTAAGTAAGTTGAAGAATAAACAATGGTGGAATCTCCAGGCAAAAAGTAACTACAAGTGGTTCTACCCAAACCATTACTTACTCTTTGGGGTTTACTACCATTACTTAAGTCTTGGGTAATTGGCATGGTAAAAATTTGGTCGCACTCTAAACCCCAATCTTTATTATTAGCCTGAAATACAATACTTTCGCCATCAAAACTCCAATATGCCTCTGCATTGTCCCCTCCAAAAGTTAATTGTTTAATATTTTGCAAATGTTTTTCTTGCGGATAATGAATTTGATCTACAATAACAGTTGCTCCAGAATGACCATCTTCCTTTTTCAAAGTCTCCTTGGCTTCTTTTTTCGCTTCTGTTTTACATGCTGTAAAGCCTAAAACAAATAGCAATATGGTAATACTTAACCTCATTTCTTGATTTTTTTTAATCTAAACAAATGTAGGTTTTTTTAGATTAATTTTTTGTGTAATTCCATACCGCAAAGGTTTCAAACTAAATCTATTCCTTTTAAACTTTATTTACAGCAAACTTTTGAATATTTTTGCAAAATTATGGCAAAAATAGGCAACATAGAATTAGGCGATTTTCCGCTATTACTAGCTCCAATGGAAGATGTTAGTGATCCGCCATTTCGTGCTTTGTGCAAAGAACAAGGTGCTGATGTGGTTTACACCGAATTTATTTCATCGGAAGGATTGATTCGTGATGCTGCCAAAAGTGTGCAAAAATTAGATATTTACGATAAAGAAAGGCCTGTGGGTATTCAAATATTTGGTGCCAATTTAGATTCTATGCTAAAAACAGTGGAAATTGTAGAAAAATCAAACCCTGACTTTATTGATATCAATTTTGGTTGTCCGGTAAAAAAAGTAGTTAGCAAAGGTGCTGGAGCTGGAATTTTAAAAGATATTCCACTCATGGTAAAACTTACCGAAGCCATGGTGAAACACACCCATTTACCAATAACTGTGAAGACAAGATTGGGTTGGGATCATGAAACTATTTATATTCATGAAGTTGCCGAGCGTTTACAAGATGTTGGCACACAAGCCATCGCTATTCATGGTAGAACTAGAGCCCAAATGTATAAAGGAGAAGCAGATTGGACACCTATAGCTGAGGTAAAAAATAATCCTAGAATTCATATTCCAGTTTTTGGCAATGGCGATGTGGATACTGCCGAAAAAGCCGTACTGATGCGTGATAAGTTTGGTTTAGATGGAGCCATGATTGGCAGGGCAAGTATTGGTAATCCTTGGTTTTTTAAAGATGTAAAGCACTTTTTTAAAACTGGAAAACACATAGATTCGCCCTCTATTACCGAAAGAGTTACTACTGCAAAACGTCATTTAGAAATGGCTATTGCTTGGAATGGTGAACATGCAGGCTTATTTGAAACACGCCGTCACTATACCAATTATTTTAAAGGAATTCCACATTTTAAAGAATATCGATTAAAAATGGTTACTTCGGATACCAAAGAAGAAGTTTTTGATGCCTTTGAAGAAGTGTTACAAAAGTTTGGGTAAAGTTACTTAAATACAAAACTATTGAAGATTATTTCTTCATCTTCCCTGTATTTTTTTTCGTCTTTGGCTTCTTTCGTAAAAGTTAAAATGTATAATTCTTTATCTTTAAGAATGTAGTGCATGACATGATTTTGATGAATAGCACTTCCTCCTTTTAAACTTAAATGTTCAATATAATGTGAACTATTTTTCTTTTCAAAACTAATTGTAGAGTTATTATCCTTTTTATGAATACTTCGAAAAAGCTGAATTCTTTTATCCATAAACTCTTGTAAAGATCCATCGTTGAATTCTTCTTTTGAGAGATAAAATGTTACTAATGACATTTCATTATTTGCATCAGATTCCAGGTTTACATATTTCTTTATTCTATTTTTTGGCGCAATAGCTATAATTAAACAACATTCCTTCTGAAACTTTTTATAAACCCTCCATTTTTTTGGATAGTCAAATTTCAATGCATCATTTTCAAAATGTTTAAGCTTTTGCGCTTGTAATGTGAAACTGATTAACAAAACGAAAGTAAAAAACAGTCTGTTCATTAATAAAGATTTTAAAACTATTCCACCAACTTTTTAGAAATTCTAACACTAGCAATTTTAGCAGCCAAATAGCCTAATATTGTTATGGTGGCAACAACAATTAACAAATTACTCCAATAAAATTCAACAGGATATGCTAAGGATTGGGTAATCATAATCAAACCGTATTTTTTTTGTAAAATTACGAATGGTACTGCTAACAACAGTCCTACTATCAATCCAAAAACGGTCAACAAAAACCCTTGAAACACAAATATGCTTCTAATTTCCGTAATGTTTGCTCCTAAATGAAATAGTGTTTTTAGGTTTTCTTTTTTATCGATTATCATCATTACAATTGCTCCAATTACATTAAATAATGCAATAATCAATATTAAGGTAAATACTAAATAAGAAGCTAAATTTTCTGTATTGAGCATTTTATAAAAAACCGAATTTAATTGTTGTCGGGTTTGCACTTTATAATCGTCTCCTAATAAGTTTTGTAATCCTTTTCGAACTTCGGTTGCATTTGCACCTTTTTTTAATCGAATCTCAATTCCAGATATTTGGTTGACTTTATATTGCAACAATTGTTGTACCAATCGTAAATTAGCAAAGACAAACTTTTTATCAATATCATAGGTTAACTTATAAATCCCTATGGGTTGGGTATTTACCTGTGAAAATGCATTTTTAGTATTGGTTAAATACCCTTTTCCTGGTTTAGGTACATAAATTTTTAGTGTTTCTAAAAAATCATAGGCTCCAACCGATAAAATATTCGAAATACCACTACCAATCACTACGGTATGTTTGGCTTTATAATTTAGCCAATTGCCAAAATAAACTGCAGTATCAACTTTATTTACCGCAAGATAATTCATATCTACCCCTTTGATCATTGCGATATGGGATTTATCCACATAACTAAAAAATGCTCTTTCTTCAATTACCTTGGTAAAAGCATCAATTTTATCGTTTTTAAGTTTATCAGCTATTTTATCTGTAAAGAAAAAAGATTTGCCCTGAGTTGCAGTAATTTTTAAATCTGGATCAACCGTTTGGATAAAACTAAGACTGAAATTTCGCAATCCTGAAAAAACAGACAATACTATAAACAAGGCAATTGTACTTACAATTACGCCAAGAGTTGCAATAAAAGTGATGATATTAATAGCGTTGTTACTACTTTTAGAAAAGAGATATCTTTTAGCTATGTACAGCGGAAAATTCAAGGAATTACTTTTTCTTTTTATTTAAAGCTTCTGGGTTTTTAATAGGATCAATATCCTTTCCTTGTAAGGCTGCATCAATATTCTCAATATAATCCAATGAATCATCTATAAAAAAAGAAATATTTGGCATTCTTCTTAACTGGTGTTTGGTTCTTTGTGCTAGTTCATTTTTTATCGAAGCTGTACTTGCAATAATATTATCCAAAATTTCTTCTCTATTTTGTGTAGGAAACACACTTAAAAATGCTTTCGCCTGACTCAAATCTGTAGTTACTTGCACTTTCGTAACCGAAATTACCACACCTTTATAGTTATTTCTAGCCGCATTTTGTAAAATATCAACCAAATCCTTTTGAATTACCCCCGCAATTTTCTTTTGTCTGTTCGTTTCCATAAATGCAAAAATAAGGTTATTATCCATCAAAAATATTTATTTTTGAGAATAAATTGAGCTCCATGCAAAAAATTGAACACATAGGAATTGCGGTTAAAGATATAGAAAAATCGAATAATTTATTTGCTAAACTATTCAACCAAGAACATTACAAAATTGAAGATGTTTTGACCGAGGGTGTAAAAACATCTTTTTTTCAAGTCGGTCCAAATAAAATTGAATTGCTCGAAGCCACAACACCAGATAGTCCTATTGCAAAATTTATCGAAAAAAAAGGAGAAGGAATTCATCATATTGCCTTCGCTGTTGCAGATATTGAATTGGAAATTAGCAGATTAGAAAGTGAAGGATTTACTATATTAAATAAAACACCAAAAAAAGGGGCAGACAATAAAAAGGTAGCTTTTTTACATCCCAAATCTACAAATGGAGTGCTCATTGAACTTTGTCAAGACCTATAAATAAATCATTTTTAGCAATTTATTTTTGTTTGCCTTTTAGGTAGAAATAATTACCTTGCAGTTCTTAAAAAACCACAAAATTCATGAGTAAATCTTTTGAAAAATACCAAAAACGAAGGTTGCGATCTTCCTATTTATCAGTAATTATTAGTATTTCTTTGGTGTTGTTTTTACTTGGAATTTTAGGTCTTTTAGTGTTAAACACCCAAAAAGTTTCTAATTATTTTAAAGAAAAAGCAGCGATAACTTTATTCATCAAAAATGATGTAAAAAAGGATGGAATTTTAAATCTGCAAGTTTCTATTGATGAAGAGCCTTTTACCAAAAGCACAAAATTTATTTCAAAAGAAGAAGCTGCAGAGATTTACAAAAATGAAAATGGAGAGGATTTTATGGAATTTTTAGGCTATAACCCTTTGCAAAATGCCATTGATGTTTATGTGAAAGCCGATTATGTAACTCCCGAAAAAATGCTAGAAATTGAAAAAAAATACAAAGGCAATCATTTTGTTTCTGAAGTTTCTTATGACAAACCTCTTATCGATTTACTTACAAAAAATGTAAAAAAAATAAGCTTATTTATATTGCTATTTAGCAGTTTAGCAACCTTGATTGTTGTTGTGTTAATTAATAGCTCAATTCGCTTATCGGTTTACTCTAAACGTTTTACTATTAAAACCATGCAAATGGTTGGTGCCACCAAAAGGTTTATTAGAAAACCTTTTGTTTGGAGAAGCGTTAAATTAGGTATGATTGGTGCTGTTTTGGCAATTGTAGAACTAGCGGCTGTAATATTTTATGCCAATAATTATTTTCCAGAATTTGGTTTGATCGACAACAGAATTGAACTTGCGGCAGTATTTGGTGGAATATTTTTAATAGGAATATTGATAACTTGGTTTAGTACATTTTTCGCCACACAAAGATTTTTAAATTTAAGAACAGACGAGTTATATTTTTAATATAAAACATTATGGCAAAACAAAATAAAAAACAAGAAAACAACCAACAAACCTTTCTTTTTGAAAAGAAAAATTATCTTATCATGATTGTTGGGCTTGTAGTTATCTTCTTAGGATTTGCTATTATGGCAGGTGGTGGAAGCGATGATCCAAATGTTTTTAATGAAGAAATTTATAATTTTAGAAGAATTAGATTGGCACCAACTTTAGTAATTATAGGTTTAGGCATTGAAATTTATGCCATTTTTGCCAAATCAAAACAAAAATCATAGCCCTACTTTTTAATCAAATTGCTAAATGAGTTATTTAGAAGCTATCGTTTTAGGTCTGATTCAAGGTCTAACCGAATTTTTACCAGTATCTTCAAGTGGACATCTCGAACTT
>JAUIAA010000041.1 GCA_030425715.1 Bacteroidia bacterium
GATTTACCTTTTGGCAGCTATCAGGAATCAAAAGAACAAGCTTATCGTAATGCTGTCCGGATTATGCAGGAAACTGGCTGTCAGGCCGTTAAACTGGAAGGCGGGGAAGAGCTCGCTGAAACGGTTAGCTTCTTAACAAGCCGTGGTGTTCCGGTGATGGGGCATATCGGGCTGATGCCGCAAAGTGTGAACGGTTATGATGGGTATCGCCACCATGGGCGTGATGATGCTTCCAGCCGGAAAATTATTGCCGATGCCAAAGGTAAATCCAAAGCCTACCAAACTAAAGATGCAATAACTTCCATTACAATGGGCTTAGGAAATGTGGCAATTGGGCTGGTGAGTAAAGGACTTATTTTTGCAATTTTTTATTATCTCTATAGTAATTTTAGAGTTTTTACCATTCCTTTTACTTGGTGGGCTTGGGTATTGATTTTATTTGCTGATGATTTGGCTTACTATTGGTTTCATAGAATTAGCCATGTTAGTCGGTTTTTTTGGGCGTCTCATATAGTACACCACTCCTCACAAAAATATAATTTAAGCACTGCTCTACGTCAAACCTGGACTGGCAGTTTTAGCTCTTTTATTTTTTGGTTGCCATTGCCATTACTTGGTTTTCATCCAGTAATGATTTTGGCCCAAATGTCAATCAGTTTAATTTACCAATATTGGATCCATACCGAATTTATTAAAAAAATGCCCAATTGGTTTGAAGCTATTTTTAATACTCCTTCTCACCATAGGGTGCATCACGCAACCAATCCTCAATACTTAGATAGAAATCATGCAGGTATTTTTATTATTTGGGATAGAATATTTGGTTCTTTTGAACCAGAGGTGGAAAAACCCAACTACGGGTTGGTAAAAAATATAGATTCTTTTAATCCTCTTTATGTCGCTTTTCACGAATGGATTAGTATGGGACGGGATTTTTTTACTAGTAATACCAGTTTTTTCAACCGCATAAAATACCTTTTTAAACCTCCAGGGTGGAAACATGACGGTACTGGAATACTATCAGAAGATTTGCGTAAAGATTGGGAAAAGAACCAATAATCTAATCTTTTTTACTTAAAATCATATACTTATAAATAAAATACTGTGCCAAAATATAGGTAAGCATAATGGTAAATCCATAAAACGCCTTTGGTTGGTAAAAAGAATTCAAAGCAATCATACTATCCGATAAGATAAACAAGGAAGCACCCACTAACAATATCAAATTCTCTATTGACTTTTTGCTTAAATAATTCAATAAAGCAACCATACCCATTACAGATATTGTTGCTCCATATACAACTACAGGAATTAATAAATCATTTAAATTCTCTTTTAAAATCCCGATCAAAACCATAAAAAAAAGTAAAAATGGTAAAATTGCAAGAAGCTTTTGTTTTTTTGAACTTAGGTTTAAACGGCCATAAATAATCTTTATGTATACAAGTTGTGTAATCAAAAAAGCGGCAATTCCGTATAAAAACATTCCGTTTTTATCCAATAAAAATACATCACCTAAAAAAGAAAACGCCATTGCCAGCATATACCATAGATTCATTTTTTTTGTAGAAAAAAAATAGACTGCCATTAAACTCAACATTATCATTGGTTTCACTATAGTCTCCAATAGGGTATAACCCATAACAATTGCTACCAAATCTAAAATACCAACTATAAAAAATAGGAATAGAAATAATTTTGCAAACTGCTTTGATTTCATATGATGGATTTATAAAACCCTAAAATATCAATTTTTATGCTAAATATGGAACAAATTCCCACACTATACTAAAATATTTTGAACAAGCTGTTAAACTCTTTTTACTATATTTGAAAAACACTTTTAATATCTATCCAAATATGCAAATTAAAGAATCTCCAGACCATTATGATGTAATTATAGTTGGCTCTGGTGCTGGTGGTGGAATGGCAACAAAAATACTTTCTGAAGCTGGTTTAAATATAGCTGTAATAGAAGCTGGTCCGTTTTTCGATCCAGCAGCTCCCGAGCAAAGAACCCAACTAAAATGGCCTTATGAATCGCCAAGGAGAGGTGCGAGTACCACAAGACCTTTTGGCGATTTTGATAGTGCTTATGGCGGATGGGATATTGAAGGAGAGCCCTACACCAGAAAACCTGGTACTAAATTTGAATGGTTTAGATCGAGAATGTTGGGCGGACGAACCAACCATTGGGGAAGGATTTCTTTACGATTTGGCCCACTTGATTTTAAAAGAAAAAGCCATGATGGATTAGGCGATGATTGGCCTATTTCATATGAAGATGTGGCACCGTATTACGACAAAGTAGACAAACTAATTGGTGTATTTGGCAGCAAAGAAAATATTCCAAATGAACCAGATGGTTTCTTTTTACCTGCACCCAAGCCAAGATTGCACGAGTTGTACTATATCAAAGGTGCTAGAAAAGCAAATGTTCCTGTAATTCCATCTAGGTTATCCATACTTACCAAACGAATCAACAAAGAAAGAGGTATATGCTTTTATTGCAAACAATGTAGCCGGGCATGTAGCGTGTATGCAGATTTTTCTTCGGGTACTTGTTTGATTTTTCCTGCGCAAAAAGCAGGAGGACAAATTACACTTTTTACCAATTCTATGGTAAGAGAAGTAGTAGTGAATGATGCTGGTAAAGCTAAGGGTGTAATATTTATCAACAAAGAAACTCGTAAGGAACATCAACTTAATGCTAAAGTCATTGTTATGGCTGCTTCTGCTTGTAGTACGGCAAGAATTTTATTAAACTCTAAAAGCAAACATCATGCTAATGGTTTAGGAAACAGTAGTGGTTTAATTGGTAAATATTTACACGATTCTACTGGTGCTAGCAGGGCTGCTTTTGTTCCTGAATTAATGAATAGAAAGACCTACAATGAAGATGGTGTTGGCGGAATGCATGTATACACTCCATGGTGGGGTAATGATAAAAAATTAGATTTTCCAAGAGGGTACCATATAGAAATTTGGGGAGGTATGGGCATGCCTGCGTATGGTTTTGGATTTAATCCCAATAGCCTGAATAAATTGATGGGCGGAGAAATTGGTGGTTATGGAGATGCGCTTCGCAACGATGTAAAAAAATATTACGGATCGATTATAGGAATGGCAGGGCGCGGAGAATGCATTGCTCGCGAAGATAATTATTGCGAAATAGACCCTAACGTAGTGGATGAATGGGGAATACCTGTATTGCGATTTAATTATACTTGGTCTGATCATGAAAGAAATCAAGCAAAACATATGCACCAAACTTTTGAAGCTATTTTTGATGGCATAGGCGCAAAAGTTTTTGGAGATGCTCCTGGAGCCGATCAAGATTATGGACTAAATGCACCAGGTGAAATCATTCACGAGGTAGGGACAACCCGAATGGGCAATGACCCAAAAAAATCGGTTACCAACAAACACCAACAACTACATGATGTTGAAAACGTATTTATTGTAGATGGAGGTCCTTTTGTGTCACAAGCAGATAAAAACCCAACTTGGACCATCTTGGCACTTTCGTGGAAAACTTGTGATTATATTGTGGAACAGTTGAAAAAACAAAATATATAGGATTATGATGAACAGAAGAGATTCTTTAAAAACTATTTTCCTTTCTTCGGTAGCTGCAGGAATAGCCTTTCAAGGCTGTGCTCCAGAAAATTCTGAAGAAACTGTTATTAAAAATGATATCCCTAAACAAGATAGCAAACATTATGGTAGAACTGTTAAAGAAAAAGAACGCGACGCCAAATTGTATGCGGAACAATTCTTAAACAAACATGAATTAACCACTATTGCTCTTTTTTGTGATATCATTCTACCTTCCAACGCTAAATTTGGCTCGGCCAATGATGCGGGTGTACCAGAGTTTATTGATTTTATTGTAAAAGATATGCCAAACCATCAATTACCTATAAGAGGCGGTATTATGTGGGTAGATAATTTTTGCAACAAAAATTTTGGTGTAGAATTTGCCAATTGCACCCAAGAACAGCAAATACAATTATGCGATTTAATTGCTTATCCAGAAAAAACAGCACCTGAACACAAACAAGGCGAAAAGTTCTTTACTTTATTAAGAAACCTTACCTTAACTGGTTATTTCACTTCCAAAATGGGTATAGAAGATCTTGGTTACAAGGGAAACACACCAAATAATTGGGACGGTGTTCCAGAAGACGTATTACAAAAACACGGTATGGCCTATGAAGAAGAATGGCTAAAAAAATGTGTAGATGCCTCTACTAGAAATGAGGTTGCAGTTTGGGATGAAGATGGTAATTTAATTAGTTAAATATATTTAAATAATGAAAAAAAAAATAACAATTTTGGTAATCACTTTGGTTACCATTTTTACTTTACAAGCGCAAACAAAAAGTATTTATGAAATCTCTTTTGAAAACGCTGTACACCATGAAGCAGAGGTCAAAGCTACATTTAGCAATTTAGAAAATAAAGTATTGACTTTAAGCATGAGTAGAAGCTCCCCGGGCAGGTATGCTTTACATGAATTTGCTAAGAATGTTTACAACGTAAAAGCTACAGATGGAAAAGGAAATAGTTTAAAAATAACCAGACCAAACCCATATCAATGGAATATAGCAGATCATGATGGAACAGTAAATTTATCCTATACACTTTTTGCAAATCATGGAGACGGTACCTATTCGCAAATAGATGAATCTCATGCGCATTTAAATATGCCTGCCACTTTTATGTATGCACAAGATTACCAAAACTTGCCAATACAAGTAACGTTTCACGCCAGAAAAGACCTCAACTGGAAAGTTGCTACACAGTTAAAGCCTGTAAAAGGAGATACATTTTACGCCCCTAATTTACAATACTTTATGGATAGCCCTACCGAAATTAGCAATCATGAAGTTAGAAGTTTTGAAGTAGATAATAATGGTAAAAAACTAACCATTAATTTTGCACTACATCACCAAGGTACTACCGCAGAATTAGATGCTTATTTTGAAAATGTCAAAAAAATAGTGCTAGCAGAAAAAGCAGTTTATGGCGAGTTACCAAATTTTGATTATGGTCAATACACTTTTCTGGCCTGTTATATGCCACAAGTAGGTGGTGATGGTATGGAACATAGAAATTCAACCATTTTAACCACAACCAATTCTTTGGCTCAAGGTGGCGGTATTGGAACAGTATCTCATGAGTTTTTCCATGCATGGAATGTGGAGCGTATTCGCCCAGAAACATTAGAACCTTTTAATTTTAACAAAACAAACATGTCTGGTGAATTGTGGTTTGCCGAAGGGTTTACCAGTTACTACACCAATTTAATTCTGTGTAGAGCAGGAATTATTACACCAGAAAAATATATTAATGGGTTGGCTGGCACCTTAAATTATGTATGGAATTCTCCAGCAAGAAAATATTACAACCCTATAGAAATGAGCTACCAAGCACCTTTTGTAGATGCAGCACGGTCGGTAGACCCTGTAAATAGAGAAAATACTTTTATTTCCTACTATTCTTACGGTAGCGTTTTAGGATTGGCATTGGATCTATCTTTAAGAAAAGAAGATAAAAATTTAGATGATTTTATGAAACTAGTTTGGCAAAAATATGGCAAAACAGAAATTGCCTATACTATTAGAGATATTCAAAATGCTTTAGCCAATTACGCTGGAGTGGAATTCGCTAATCGTTTTTTTGATAATTATATATTTCATAGCAAAATGCCTAATTACAAAGATTTGTTTGCTTCCGTTGGTGTAGATTTTACCCAAGACAAATTAAACCAAGCTTCTTTTGGTGCATCTGTTTCTAATAAAAATGGTAAATATATTATAGCCAACAATCCATATGAAAATGGCGCTGCTTATGTAGGTGGTTTATCACAAAATGATGAAATTATATCGTTTAATCAAATAACAATCAATGAAACAAACTCTTTTACTTCGATTTTACAACAATTAAAACCAAACCAAAAAGTTAAAATAAAATTTAAAAGATTTGGAGAAGTAAAAGAAACTGAAGTAACCCTTGGATCAAATCCTTCTTATACAACAAGTTTAATGGAAAAGGTGAGCAAAAAAGTAATCCAAAAAAGAGAGGCCTGGTTACGGTAAAAATAATCTCTAACACGCCCCACCCTCTAGGTTTTGAAAACTTTGAGGGTAACTATATTATTAATTATTAATTTGCTTTATTACTTTCGCAGGATTTCCGCCTACAAAAACATTATCAACAATATCTTTGGTTACAACAGCCCCAGTTCCAACTACCACGCCATTACCAATAGTCACTCCAGGACAAATAATCGCACCTCCACCAATCCAAACATCATTTCCTATGGTAATTGGCTTTGCAAATTCTAACATGCTGTTTCTAATTTTTGCCTCCATAGGATGCGTTGCTGTATAAATTTGCACATGGGGGCCAAAAAATACATTATCGCCAATTTTCACAGGCATTACATCCAAAATACAGCAATTAAAATTGAAAAAAACTTTATTGCCTAATTCAATATTATAACCATAATCACAGTAAAAAGGGGGCTCTATCCAAAAATTATTGGTTGTTTTCCCTAATAATTCCTTAAAAAGATCTTTTCTCCCTTCTATACTTTCTTCTCCTAATTGGTTAATTTTTTGAAATAACATTCTTGCGTGATGTCTCTCTGCACTTAGTGTTTTATCTAAAGCATTGTACAATTGTCCTGACAACATTTTTTCTTTTTCCGTCATTATTTTATTTGATAAAATACCAACCATGGCTTCCTGCTACAGCTCCAATGATGGTAATTATACTTAATATTAATAATATCCAATGTGCTTTATGCATTATTCTAAAAGTATTTTCGGGATTTTCTTGCATATACTTTTTAAACAACTTATGTAAAACAAAGGGTTCTAAAACAAACAATACAATGGTGAAAATAAGCCAAACCAACACCATGGCGTGCATCCACCAAAATTTTAATTGTAAAAAATGCTGCCAAGCATTTAAGTATTCTACCATATAAAACCCCGTAATTGCTGTTAAAATGGTTGTAATTTTTGCAATAGTTTGGAATTTACCTTCTATAGATTCGAAAGAAGCCATTTTATCCTTTGCGGAATTCATTTCTTTAATGGATGGAATAATTACCATAGTTACCATGGCAACTCCTCCTATCCATATTACCACAGAAACCACATGAATAATTCTCGCTAAAGTGTATAATTCCATAACATTATTTTAGTAATTCTAGATACTCCGATTCTGATATTATAGGGATTCCCAAACTTTCGGCTTTAGTCAATTTACTAGGTCCCATATTATCGCCTGCAACTACATAATTGGTTTTTTTGGAAATGGAACTAGATACTTTTCCTCCGTTATCTTCAATTGATTTTTTTAACTCATTTCTAGAAAATTTATGAAAAACTCCAGAAACCACAAAAACCAAACCTGCAACTTTATCGGTTTGATGGAGCAACTTACTTTCATCTACAGAAAATTGTAAGCCCTTGTTTTTTAATCTATTTACAATCTCTACATTGGTTGGCACCGCAAAGAAATCTATAATGCTTTGGGCAATTCTTTCTCCAATTTCATCTACATTAATTAAATCTTCAAAAGAAGCTTGTTGCAAATGGTCTATATTCTTATAGTGTTTGGCTAATTTTTTTGCAACCGTTTCTCCAACAAATCGAATTCCTAAAGCAAACAATACTTTTTCAAAAGGAATTTCTTTAGAAAGTTCTAAGCCTTTGATAATATTTTCTGCCGATTTTTCTGCCATTCGCTCTAGCGGAATTATTTGTTCAACGGTTAAATCATACAAATCTGCATAATTCCTAATCAAACCATCCTTATAAAATAACTCGATGGTTTCTGCGCCAATACCATCAATATTCATGGCTTTACGGCTAATAAAATGCTGGATTCTACCTGTAATTTGTGTAGGACAACCAAATTCATTCGGACAATAATGTTTCGCATCTCCTTCAGTTCTTATCAGTTCTGTATGGCAATCAGGGCAATGGGATATGTATTTTGTGGGAATAGATTCTTTTGGTCTTTTCTCTAAATCTACGCCTACAATTTTAGGTATAATTTCACCTCCTTTTTCAACAAAAACAGTATCCTTTTCTCTAATATCTAGTTTGGCAATTTGATCTGCATTATGTAATGATGCTCTTTTCACTATGGTTCCAGCCAACTCTACAGGTTCTAAATTTGCTACTGGGGTAATGGCACCTGTTCTTCCCACTTGATAGGTTATTTTATGTAAAACGGTACTTGCTTGCTCTGTTTGAAACTTATATGCCAATGCCCATCGGGGAGATTTTGCTGTATAGCCTAGCTCTTCTTGAAAATGTAAGTCATTTACCTTAATAACCACGCCATCTGTTTCGTAAGGTAAATCATGTCTGTGTAGATCCCAGTAGGCAATAAAATCGAAAATCTCTGCGGTATTCTTGCAAAGTTTTAAAGTATTGGGGACTTTAAATCCTGTTTTTTGGGCAAATTTTAAAGATTCGTAATGACTTTTAAATGGTGTTTGGTCTGCAACAATTTGGTATAGCAAACAATCTAATGGTCGCTTAGCCACCTCCGCACTATCTTGTAATTTCAAACTTCCACTAGCCGTATTTCTTGGGTTTCTATATAACTCTTCGCCATTTTCCAAACGCTCTTGGTTCATTTTATTAAATCCTTCAAGTGGAAGTACAATTTCGCCTCGAATCTCAAAATCTTGTAAATCTTCTTCTTTTAAAACCAAAGGAATAGATTTAATGGTTTTTACATTTGCTGTAACTTCATCTCCTTGAAAACCATCACCTCTTGTTACTGCCTTTTCAAATTTTCCATTTTTATAATATAGATTTATAGAAGCTCCATCATATTTTAATTCACAAGTGTAATTTATGGGTACATCGCCCAAGATTTTTTGTAATCTTTTTTCCCAATCTAACACATCTTCTTTAGAATAGGAATTGTCTAAAGAATACATACGATGTGTATGGGTTACGGTATTAAAGTTTTTGGTAATGGCACCTCCTACTCTTTGCGTAGGTGAATTTTCATCAAAAAATTGTGGGTTATCTGCTTCTAACTGCTCTAATTGCTTTAATTTTTGGTCAAATTCGTAGTCAGATATTGTAGCATTATCTAATACATAATAATTGTAATTATGCAACCTTAATGCTTCACGCAGTGCTTTTATTTCTTGTTCGATATTCATGGATAATATTCCAAATTACTAGCTTAATACATTACTATTTAGTGCTAATATATTATAATATCTTTCTTCCAACAAGAGTAACTGCTAATTATTTCTAGCCTGTTTTCTAGCTTCTCTTTCTTGCTTATTTAATGCTTTACGTTGTTCTTTTCGTAATTTTTTTTGTGCTTCTGTCAAATTCAAATCAACTATTTGACCTTCGTAAATTAATTCACCTATATCTATTTGATCTACATTCTCTTCTTGGGCCTTTTGCTGTGCATATTTTTCCAATTCTTCAGGACTAACCCAGCCACCTCCTATAGATTTATAAATCTTTACAAAAGCACTAAGTAATAATTGGTAATTTTCAGCATAAGAAAGCTTAGCTTCAAACTCTTGCCTTTGATTTTCAATAACTTCCAAATAACTGGTTACCCCTTGATAATATCTTTGACGTGACAGGTAACTTGCATTACTTGCTGCTGCAGTCATGGCTTCATTTGCAATTAACTCATCTTGTAAAGTGCTTAATTCTATCAAAGCATTTTCCACCTCCATAAAAGCTTCTAAAACTGTATTTTCATAATTCAATAAAGATTGCCTTGCCATTTCTCTTTCCATATCAACTCTACGAGCATTTTTTCCCCATTCAAATAGAGGTCCAACTAGTCCTGCCCCAACACTCCATCCTAAACCATTAGATACCAAATTAGACAAATCATCACTACCTAAACCTAATAAACCTGTTAAGCTGATTGACGGAAAACGCATGGCCTGAGCCACTCCAACTTTTGCATTTTGGGCTCTATAAAGTTGTTTTGCTTCTAAAATATCAGGACGTCGCTGCAATAATTCTGAAGGAATTCCAGCAGGAATATTACTTGGCAACTCATATTCTTGCAAGCTTTTAAGTACTGGCATACTATCTGGGTTTTTACCTAATAAAACACTTAATTTATGCTCTGTAAATGCAATCAATCTTTTAAATTGTGGTATTGATATTTGTGTAATTGCCTTTTGGATTTCAGCTTGATTTACATCAATAATGTGGGTATAACCTTCATCAAATCTATGTTGTATAATTTGTAAGGTACTATCTCTTAATGCCAGAGTATTTTCAGAAATTTGCAGTCTTGTTTTATAATCTAGTAATTGAAAATAACTGATTGCCACTTCGGAAATTAAAGCTATTTGTATGGTTCTTTGTCCATAAAAAGAGCCTAACAACTCTGCTTTTGCAGCTTCAGAACCTCTTCTATATTTACCCCAAAAGTCTAGTTCCCAATTTACAACTGCATTAGCCGAATAATTAGTTAAGGGGTCATCAAATTTAATTCCTTGCACAACATTTCCCTTATTTACCCCCGCATTTATACCAAATTTAGGTCCAAAATCGGCATTGTTATAGCCAAGATTAGCCCTTGCTTGTTCTACCCTACTTGCCGCTATCAAAGCGTTTTTATTTTGGCGCAATGCAGTAATAATTAAGGTGTCTAATACAGGATCATTATAAATTTCCCACCATCTTAAATTAACCACACTATCTGTTTTTTGTGATAAATGCTTGAATGCTTTAGGTGAAGTATCTTCAGGGCTCACAAAATTTGGGCCTACTGCACAAGATTGTAACATCAATACAGTAATTAATATTAAAAAACAGGTACAATTTCTCATTTGCATTTTATCTTTTTGATGATTCTAATGCCAGTTCCTTCTTATCCTTTTCTCTTTTCTTTTCATAGCCAAAAACTTTTCCTATAAATAAAAACAACATTGGGTACATAAATACGC
>JAUIAA010000042.1 GCA_030425715.1 Bacteroidia bacterium
TTTTCCATAACTGGAGCTGTTTCTAATAAAGTACCTTCAATATCTGTAAGAACTTTTGTGGTATTGTTGTTAAGGTTAGCTGTAAAAGAAGCCATAACTAATAATACAGCAATTGCAAGAGTAAAGTTTTTCATAATAATAAAATTTTAGATTTGTTTGTTTTATTTAATTTGTTAACCCCTTAAAAAGTCAACACATCAAATGTATTAGCAAACCATTTGGTATGCAATAGCGAAACTGGGTATTTTTAAATATACCCAAAAACCACTATAAACATCACTGAAAACCATTAGTTAAACGATTTTAAGCATGCAATAGTATAAATTTTATTATAATTTTACTTTCTCTCTATATATATTATTTTAAATTAATTACTATGTTGTTGTTTTTCAGTGTTTTAAATTTGAA
The DNA here is from genome assembly GCA_030425715.1 of Bacteroidia bacterium. Classification (GTDB taxonomy): domain Bacteria; phylum Bacteroidota; class Bacteroidia; order Flavobacteriales; family Flavobacteriaceae; genus Lutimonas. The sequence goes on from JAUIAA010000042.1 coordinate 409, forward strand.
ACCGATCAAATATTTATCTTTTTATTATTTTTATTGCAAAATATAATGTACTTTGCACCTCTGAAACGTGAATTTCAATAGTTGAAATATTTATAGTAAGGAGAGAGGTTATTTGTATAAGTTTAGAAATTAATGTTTCACTTCTCTCCTAACTCCCTTTTCCTTTTTCCCCAATAAAGAAGATTTTTATTAGCGTTTAAACTTCTTTTAAAATACCCAAAAATTATATTTTTGGGTATTTTTTGTTTTATAGTAAGGAGAAAAGTTATTTGTTATTACATTTTTTGTAATTGTTTTCACTTCTCTCCTTTCTCCCCTACTGTTATCTCCAATTTAATTGAAGTATATGGTATTTCAAATGAACTTTTATTTTATAGTAAGGAGAGAAGTTATTTGCGATTTATTAGCGTTTCAAAAACAAAATTTTTCACTTCTCTCCTTTCTCCCCTGTTTTTAACTCAGCAAGGAGTATATTATTATATTTAAAACAAATGTTCTAAATATTTATTTTCAATATGTGATTTGGAATTTGCGATGGAATTTAAAATAATAACTTTAAAAAATAGTAAGGAGAGAAGTTATTTGTAATTTATTAGCGTTAGAAAACAAAGTGTATCTCTTCTCTCCTTTCTCCCCTGTTGTTATCTCTTAAGTAAAAAAAGAGTATATTATATTCAATAGTATTGAATCATTTCTCAGATAGAGAATTTAAAGTCATTATTTCAATTTAGGATTTCATAGCAATTTTCCTTTTCAAGATTTTAAAAGAAGGAGAGAAGTTAAATTTACTTCAATGTTCAAAATGCCTCTCTCCTTTCCCCCCTTTTTTTATCCTTATACTTAAGGATCATTTTTTCTTGACAATAATTATTACTTGAACAATTACACTACAAATATATATGCAGTTTATGTTTCTCACAATAGAGAAATTTAGGAATTTTAAAAATACCCAAAAACCGTTAGTATTTTTTAATTTATAAAAAAAAGCTGCCTGATGGTTATCAAGCAGCTTTCACACACTATAACTAAGGTATTAGTATTATCGTAATCTATCTACAGATTTTACGAGCGCTTCGTCTTTTTGAATTGCTTTATTAGCTAACACTAAAAAAACAATAACTAAAACAGGTACAAATTGCCCAATACCCTTCTCTGAGATTTCACTCTCTCCAGGTAAACTTAGTACATGATATACAAAAATTCCTAATAAATATAAATTCAAAACCATATTTAATCTATTAAATATGGTTTGTTTATTTCTGTTTTTAAATAATAAAAGACTTATTAAAGATAAAATCCCTGACAATATAAATACTACAGGAATACTGAACAACATCCAATTACTTTCATCTTTAAATAAATCTAAAGCAAATATACTTTGCCCTTCTACAGTGCTCCACAAAGGCAATAAAAACACTGCACTTACCGATAATAGTAGCGCAACAAGTATATATATGGTCTGTATTCTTTGTAACATATTAAAAATTGGAAGGCAAAAATACATTAATCTTTTTAAGATATTGACATATTATATTAATTTTATTTTGTAATATTGCTGCATCAAATCACAAAATATTGTAAATCACTTCTTTTACAATACCCAAATTTTGTTACAATTAAAATTCATTTTATAACAATCCATTTCTCAATACAGAAATTATACACTTAATACATACTTTATGATGTTTGAAATAGAAGAGCTCAAAGAGAAGAAACTTCTAGAGTTACAAGAAATTGCTCAAAAAATTGGCGTTCCTAAATTCCGTCAACTAAAAAAATTAGACTTGGTTTATCAAATTTTAGATGTACAAGCAGCAAATCCTAAACAGTTTACGCAAAAACCTACTCCAACTGCAAAACCAAAAAGAAAAAGAATAGAGCAAAAAGATAAGCCTATTTTTAAAGAAACCCAATCAGGACAAAAAATTGAAACAGCTCCTACGGAGGAAAAAAGAAAACCTGAACTTAACAAACCTACTTCAAAACCTATAGTTGAAAAAAAACAACAAAATCAAGAAGTAAAAAAAGAGGTTAGAAAAGATCAAAAAAAGGATAACAATCCTCAAAATAAAACTCCTCATAAGCAAGAAAATAATAATGCAAAGGAGCAAAACAATCAAAAAACCAATAAGCCTAATCACCCAAAAGAGAACAAACAGCACCCCAAACAAAGATCTAACGATTTTAAAAAGCAAGGAAAATATAGAGATCCTGATTTTGAATTCGACGGAATTATTGAAAGCGAAGGGGTTTTAGAAATTATGCAAGATGGTTATGGCTTTTTAAGGTCTTCCGACTATAACTACCTTTCCTCACCTGACGATATTTACGTATCACAATCGCAAATCAAATTATTTGGCTTAAAAACTGGAGATACAGTAAAAGGTAAAGTAAGACCACCTAAAGAAGGTGAAAAATATTTTCCTTTAATTAGAGTTTCATTAATCAATGGCTTAAGTCCAAGCATTGTAAGAGATAGAGTTGCTTTTGAGCATTTAACTCCACTATTCCCAACAGAGAAATTTGATATTGCTAAAAATCAAAAATCATTATCGCCTAGAATAATGGATTTGTTTTCACCAATTGGCAAAGGGCAACGTGGTATGATTGTATCACAGCCTAAAACTGGTAAAACAATTCTTTTAAAAGATATTGCCAATGCAATTGCAGCGAATCATCCTGAAGTTTATCAAATTATTTTATTAATTGATGAGCGCCCTGAAGAGGTTACTGACATGCAAAGAAATGTAAAAGGGGAAGTAATTGCTTCTACTTTTGACGAATCTGCGGATAAGCATGTACGTGTTGCCAATATTGTTTTAGACAAAGCAAAAAGATTGGTAGAATGTGGACACGATGTGGTTATTTTATTAGATTCCATCACGCGTTTAGCTAGAGCATACAATACGGTGGCTCCGGCTTCTGGTAAAATTTTATCGGGTGGTATTGATGCCAATGCACTACACAAACCAAAAAGATTTTTTGGAGCTGCAAGAAATATAGAAAATGGAGGTTCACTTTCTATCATTGCTACTGCTTTAACAGATACTGGGTCAAAAATGGATGAAGTGATTTTTGAAGAATTTAAGGGTACTGGTAATATGGAATTGCAATTAGATCGTAATATTGCCAACCGAAGAATATTCCCAGCGATTGATTTGGTAAAATCGAGTACGCGTAGAGACGATCTTTTATTAGATGAAAAAACCAGACAACGAATGTGGGTATTGCGTAAATATTTAGCAGATATGAACCCAATAGAAGCTATGGAGTTTGTGCACGAAAAGATCAAATTTTCATTAAACAATGAAGAGTTCTTAATGTCAATGAACGGATAAGTTTATAAACATAAAATATATTCTATTGAAAGTCAGATACAAATAAAGTGTCTGACTTTTTTTATACAAAACACTTGTTTTATAATACATATATGTTGTATCTTTGCCGTCCATATCGCGGGATAGAGCAGTAGGTAGCTCGTTGGGCTCATAACCCAAAGGTCGCTGGTTCGAGTCCAGCTCCCGCTACTAAGAAAAAGCCTTAACAAGTTGTAAAATAGCGAGTTAAGGCTTTTTTATTGATTGTAATTCCCGATATATTCCCGATATTGTACTTAATTATACCTTATTATTTTCTTCAAAACATTATAATTTCAGTATATTTTACTTAATAAAATCAAGCTTTTCATAAAAATACCTTATAAATTTATTTTGGTAAATTTTATATTTTTATCTTTCACTTCTTATAAATCCAACCTATCCAAAATGAGTGACTACGGTTTCCTTTCCATTCTACCACCAGTTATTGCTATTGTTTTAGCACTTCGAACCAAACAAGTATATGTCGCCTTACTATTTGGTATTTGGTTTTCATGGGTAATTTTAAAAGATTTTAATTTCTTAACAGGAACACTTGCAGCCGTGGAAGGTATGGTGGATGTATTTCAATCTAAAGGAAATACAAGAACCATCATGTTTAGTGCTTTAGTAGGTGCTTTGTTATTATTTATTCAATATTCCAGAGGTGTGGAAGGGTTTATCAACCAACTAAATAAGGTCATCGTCTATTTTGAAAAAAAAGAAGCAGGTTACAGTCGCGTGGTAGTGCAGTTACTCGCACTTGTTACAGGATTGTTATTGTTTGTTGAAACTAGTATTAGCTCGCTTACTGTTGGAACTCTTTACAGACCTGTTTTCGACAAGCTTAAAATACCTCGTGAAAAATTAGCCTATATTGCAGATTCTAGCTCTGCACCCTCTTCCATATTAATACCTTTTAATGCTTGGGGAGCTTTTATTATGGGACTTTTATTGACCCAAAATATTGAAAACCCATTCTCTGTTATGATTTCGTCCATAGCATATAATTTTTATCCCTTTATTGCAATTATCATTGTGTTTTTAGTCATTACCTTAAAAAAAGATATTGGCCCTATGGCTAAAGCCGAAAAAAGGACTAGAGAAACAGGTAAGCTATTAAACGATGGTGCTAAACCCATGATATCAGATACCATCACTTCTTTTGCGCCCAAAGAAGGTGTTCCAGCAAAAGCTTACAACATGATTGTTCCTTTAGCAACCATGGTTTTTATGATGCCTATAAATTTAGCCTACACGGGTTGGTCAGCCGTTGAAAATTCTTCATCCTTTGCCAATCATGTTTTTCAAGCTATTGGCAAAGGTTCAGGTTCTTCTTCTGTATTATACGCGGTACTTACTGCAATAATTGTTGCTATGATTTTATATCGTTCGCAAGGAATCATGAAAACAAAAGAAATAATCGATTTGGTTTTAAAAGGAATAAGCGAACTAATGCCTTTGGCACTTTTAATGTTACTTGCGTTTGCAATTGGTGATGCTTGTAATGCGCTTGGCACAGGTAATTTTGTTGCCAATTGGTCCAAAGCGTGGCTTTCGCCAGAATTCTTACCCGCCGTAGTTTTTGTTATTAGCTCCTTTATCGCCTTTTCTACAGGTACTTCTTGGGGTACTTTTGCCATTATGTTAGCCATCTCAATCCCAATGGCCAATATCCATGGGGCAGAATTAACCATTGTAGTTGCGGCAACTCTGGGAGGAGGTATTTTTGGCGACCATTGTTCTCCTATTTCCGATACATCGATTATCTCTTCTATGGCATCTGCTAGTGACCATATCGACCATGTTCGCACACAATTGCCCTATGCCCTAATTGGCGGAATAATCACCACTGTTTTATACTTGATTCTAGGGTTTACTATGAATTAAAATAGAGAGAAACCACAGCTTTATTTTGGTTACCTTTGTAGAAATTTATTTTGCCATTATGAATCATAAAGCAGGTTTTGTAAATATTATTGGAAATCCTAATGTTGGGAAATCCACTTTAATGAATGCCTTAGTTGGCGAGCGCCTATCCATTATTACCTCCAAAGCCCAAACTACCAGACACCGTATTTTAGGAATTGTAAGTGATGAGAATTTTCAAATTATTTTTTCGGATACTCCTGGGATTATCAAACCAGCCTATGAGTTACAATCTTCGATGATGGATTTTGTAAAATCGGCCTTTGAAGATGCGGATGTACTGATTTATATGGTAGAAATGGGAGAAAAAGAATTAAAGGATGAATCTTTTTTTCAAAAAATTAAAAGTGCCAAAGTTCCTGTGTTTTTATTGTTGAATAAAATTGATAAATCTACCCAAGAAGAAGTAGAAGAAAAAATTGCTTTTTGGCATGAAAAAGTACCTAATGCGATGATTTTACCTATTTCGGCACTAGAAAAATTTAATATCCAAACCGTAATGGATAAAATAATTGAGGTGTTACCAACTTCTCCTCCTTTTTATCCAAAAGACCAGTTGACAGATAAGCCTGAAAGATTTTTTGTAAATGAAACGATTCGAGAAAAAATCTTAATGCATTACAAAAAAGAAATCCCTTACGCTGTAGAAATTGAAACGGAAGAATTTTTTGAAGAACCAAAAATTATCAAAATCCGCTCAGTGATTATGGTAGAAAGAGATACACAAAAAGGTATTATTATTGGCCATAAAGGTGCAGCTTTAAAAAGAATTGGTACGGAAGCAAGAAAAGATTTAGAAAAATTCTTTGGCAAAAAAATATTTTTAGATCTATATGTAAAAGTTAATAAAAATTGGAGAAGCAACCAAAACCAATTAAAAAGGTTTGGCTACAAAGACTAAAAAAATCACTCATAAATTGTTCTAAAAGTCAAGCTAATTCTTGGCTTACTTACTGTTTTCGTTTTAGGAATGGCATGTTGCCAATTGGCTTGTGTAGCATCTTTCATTACCAACAAACTACCATGCTCTAAAACAATCTCCGACTTTTGCTTTGTTTTTTTGTGCTTGAATTGAAATTTTCTTGTGGCACCTAAGCTTAATGATGCAATATTTGGTGTCTCTCCAAGCGCTTTTTCATCATCACTATGCCAAGAAACACCTTGTGAGCCATCTTCGTATAAATTTAGCAGACAAGAATTATAGGAAGCTTTGGTTTTTTCTTCCACCCTATTTTTTAGTTGTAGTATGGTATCATTCCAAGGAATGGCAATTTTGGTAGCATTGGAGTATGTATAAGCATAATCTTTATCAGCAATCCAAGCTACCTTTCTTGCGGTAAGCATTCGTTTACCAAATAAAATAAATTCATCCTGCTGCCAAGGAATTTCTTTTAGAAGTTTATTAAAATATTGATTGGCAATATTGTGGTTTAAAATTTTTCCAAAATAAATAACAGAACCATCATAGGGCAATAGGTTTTGTAAAGGATTGGTATTAAACAAATCCATATCAATCTATTTTACCAAGCTTTTCACTTCTTCAAAATCTAAACCTCCATAGTTTCCAGAACTCATTAGCAGCAAAGCTGTATTTTCTAAATTTTGCTTAAATAAATAATCTTTAAATGCTTTAGGATCGGTAAAAACATGCAAATCATCTCTTTGAAAAGCTTCAAATATTTGTGCTTTGGTAACCTCTTTTAACTTCTTGATTTGCACAGCATGCGGGGAATAAAAAACAGCTGCTTCATCTGCTCCATCTAAGGCATTTTGGTATTCTGATAAAAAATTCTCGTTCAAACTACTATAGGTATGCAACTCTAAACAAGCCAATATTTTTCTATTGGCATACTGTTCTTTTACAGCATCTGTACTGGCTTTTACCTTGGAAGGAGAATGTGCAAAATCTTTAAAAATAACCGAAGTTTTTCCTTCAATCATTTTTTCCATGCGTTTACTCGCCCCTTTAAAGCTTGCAATTGCCTCATAAAACTCTTCTTCGCTAACGCCCATATGTAAACAAATAGATTTGGCTCCTTCTAAATTTTGCAAATTATGTTTACCAAAAACCTCTAACGGAATTTCACCTTCCGCTGTGTTTAATAGCGTCAACCCGTCAGATACTATATAATCTGGAGTTTGGTAAGGATATTTTTTTATGGGATGTGTTGTTTTTTTTACCAAATCATTTAAAACTTTATCTTCCTCATTATAAACCAAAATACCTCCGTTTTTCATGGTATGGATAAACTTATCAAATTGTTCCACATAAAAATCAAACGTTGGAAATACATTGATATGATCCCAAGCTATACCACTTAAAAGTGCAATATTGGCTTGGTACAAATGAAATTTGGGACGACGATCTATAGGCGAAGACAAATATTCATCCCCTTCCAAAATAATAAATTCATTTTCCTTGGTTAGATGCACCATTCTATCAAACCCTTCTAATTGCGCACCCACCATATAATCCGCAGGAATATCGTGGTAATGCAATACGTGTAAAATCATAGAAGTAATCGTAGTTTTACCATGCGATCCGCCTATTACTACGCGCGTTTTATCTTTAGCATGTTCGTATAAAAATTCTGGGTAAGAATAAATGGTCAATCCTAGCTCCTGCGCTTTTAGCAATTCAGGATTATCTGCTTTAGCATGCATTCCTAAGATAATCACATCTATTTCTGGTGTGATTTTTTCTGGAAACCATCCCATTTTTTCGGGCAACAAACCTTTGGCTTCCAATCTCGATTTAGAAGGCTCAAAAATAGCATCATCACTTCCAGTAATCTTCTCTCCTTTTGCTTGTAAGGCCAAAGCTAAATTATGCATAGCACTGCCCCCAATGGATATAAAATGTATTTTCATTTAAAATAAAATGTTATTAGTTTAATTTAAACCAGAACTCGTTAGCCGATAAATCCTCAATCAAATCCTTAGATATTTCCACCTTTGAAGTCCGGCTTGGCATGGTTAATTTTAATTTTTCTCTCCTGTCATATACTAAAAAGTGTAAGCCTTGAGATCCTTTGTGTTTTTGTACTACAGATTCTACTTGGTGTACTTTTTCTTCATTTAAAGCCTCAATATCCAATTGAATGGTGATTTTTTTAGCCATTTTTTCAAGCACATCTTGCAATTGATGTATGGCAGTAATCTGCACCCTTACATCGCCATTTTGCCAGGCTCTTCGCAAGGTTGTTTTTAAGTATAAAAATGTATTTGGAATTAAAAAATGACGAAATTTTAAATAATCTTCATTAAATAATTTGAACTCATAAGCTTCGGAATAGTCTTCAAAAGTAAAAATTGCCCAAGGTTTCCCGTTTTTTCCAATACGGTGTTGTACATCTGAAATAATACCTGCAAAACTTAGTTCTCTCCCCTCCAATTCATTCATTTTTTGAAGCATATCCACTGATGCATTACAAAAGTATTTTATTTCAGTTTTAAAATCATCTAACGGATGTCCAGAAATATAAATACCAATCACTTCTTTTTCCTTAGAGAGTTTTTCCATGATGTTCCAAGGCTCGCAAGAAGGAATAACTGGTTCGTCAAATTGCACTTCCGAAGCTTCCCCAAACAAAGAAACCTGTGCAGAATTTTTACTTTCTTGGTATTTGTTGCCAAAACGGATGGCTCTTTCAATAAAAGTATTTCCTTTTTCATCTAAGGCAAAATATTGTGAGCGATCTGTATCGGCAAACGAATCAAAACCTCCTCCTAAAATCAAACCATCAAATGCCTTTTTATTTGCAGCTCGTAAATCTACACGTTTGGTCACATCAAAAATAGAGCGATAATTACCATTTTTCCTTCTTTCCTCAACAATAGCTTTAACCGCATTTTCTCCTACTCCTCTAATAGCTCCCATTCCAAATCTAATCGCGCCGTCCTTGTTTACCGAAAATTTGTAAAAAGATTCATTCACATCGGGGCCAAGCACAGCAATTCCTGCTCTTTTACATTCTTCCATAAAAAAGGAAACCTGCTTGATATCGTTCATATTATTACTCAAAACCGCTGCCATATACTCTGCCGGATAATGGGCTTTTAAATAAGCCGTTTGGTATGCAATAAATGCGTAACAAGTAGAATGGGATTTGTTAAATGCGTAGGCGGCAAAAGCTTCCCAATCTTTCCATACTTTTTCAAGTACTTCTTCTGGGTGGCCGTTTTTCTTACCTCCCTCAATAAATTTCGGCTTTAATTTTTCTAATAAAGCAAATATTTTTTTACCCATTGCTTTACGCAACATATCTGCTTCACCTTTGGTAAAACCTGCTAGCGATTGAGAAAGCAACATCACTTGCTCTTGATAAACCGTAATTCCGTAAGTTTCTTTAAGATACTCTTCCATTTCTGGCAAGTCGTACTCAATTTCTTCCCTACCGTGCTTTCTATCAATAAAAGAAGGAATATATTCCATTGGTCCTGGGCGATACAAAGCATTCATCGCAATTAAATCGGCAAAATTAGTTGGCTTTAATGCCTTCATATGCTTTTGCATTCCAGGAGATTCGTATTGAAATATACCTATGGTTTCTCCTCTTTGGAACAACTCGTAGGTTTTTTCATCATCTAAAGGAAAATCATCTGGCACCAAATCTTTTCCATGCAGTGCCTTTACAATTTTAACCGTATCCTTTATCAAGGTTAGGGTTTTTAATCCTAAGAAATCCATTTTTAACAAACCAGCATCTTCTACCACCCCATTATCAAACTGGGTAACATACATGTCTGTTCCTTTGGCAGTTGCCACTGGAATTAAATTGGTAATATCTTCTGGCGTGATAATTACACCACAAGCGTGGGTACCTGTATTTCTAACCGAACCTTCTAAAGCTCTTGCTTGATTAATAGTCTGAGCATCAACCCCTGAACCCTCTGCTAAGGACTTTAGCTCGTTTACATTTTCTTGCTCTTCACTTCGTAAACCTTTTACTTTAGATTTGCTTTTTTCGTCTTCACCAAAAATATTATTCAGTTTGATATTTGGAATTAGCTTGGCAATTCTATCGGCATCAGGCAATGGTAAATCTAAAACTCTTGCCGTATCTCTAATAGAAGATTTGGCTGCCATCGTACCATAAGTTATAATCTGAGCAACCTGATTCGAACCGTATTTATCTATCACATAATCAATTACTCTTTGCCTTCCTTCATCGTCAAAATCAATATCAATATCGGGTAAAGAAACCCTATCTGGATTTAAAAAACGCTCAAAAAGTAAGTCGTAC
>JAUIAA010000043.1 GCA_030425715.1 Bacteroidia bacterium
TTGGTACAAATAATTAATAACTAACATGAAGCTAGACATTATCGCAGGGGCAAGACCCAACTTTATGAAAATAGCCCCAATCATTGAGGCTTTGTCTAAAGTAAATGATAAAATACAATACAGGTTAATCCATACAGGGCAGCATTATGACAAGAAGATGTCGGGTAACTTTTTTGAGCAATTAGGTATTCCAGAGCCAGATGTAAACTTAGAAGTGGGTTCTGGTACACAAGCGGAACAAACTGCCCGTATCATGGAGCGTTATGAATCCTTGTTACTTAACTGTCATTCCGAACGAAGCGATAGCGAAGTGTGGGAATCTCCTGTTTTAGAATCGACTTTTACTGGAATGGCCGATTGGGTTTTAGTAGTAGGCGATGTAACTTCTACCATGGCTTGTAGTATTGCGGCCAAAAAGTTGAACGTTGGAGTAATTCATGTTGAAGGAGGTATCCGTTCTAACGATTTAACGATGCCAGAAGAGATTAACCGTATGGTAACCGATAGCATTACGGATATTTTTTATACAACTAGTGAAGTAGCAAATGAAAATTTACGTCAATTAGGACATGCTGAAAGTAAAATTCGTTATGTAGGGAATACCATGATTGACACTTTGTTAAAAAATATGCCTCGATTTACCCAGCCAAAGACCTGGAAAAAGCATAATTTACAAGCAAAGGCTTATTTCGTAATGACCTTACACCGCCCAGCCAACGTAGACGAAGAAGCCCAATTGAAAAACTTGATTGATGAGATCGTAAAAGGTGCTAAAGGTATGCCTATCGTATTTCCAGTGCATCCTCGTACGGCAAAAATATTACAAGGCATTGGTATTGAAGCTCCAAACCTACATATGGTCGAACCCTTGGGCTATTTGGAATTTAATTATTTGGTACAACATGCCTTTGCTGTTGTTACGGACTCTGGAGGAATCACAGAAGAAACTACTGTGATGAAAGTACCATGTATGACCTTAAGGGATAATACCGAGCGACCAGAAACCATTACCATTGGCACCAATGAATTGGTAGGAACAAATCCAGATAATGTAGCACCGTTTATGGAAAAATTACATAATGGCGATTGGAAAGCTGGAGAAATTCCGCATCTATGGGATGGGCATACCGCTGAAAGAATAGTGGAGGATTTGCTTAGGCTCTAAGGAATATTGTCATTTCGTCCCGATAGTTATCGGGATTGGTCGAGATGACTTTGATTTGGATGGAATAAAAAACTATCCAGTCATTTCGAGCAGAGCATAGCGAAGTCGAGAAATCTCAAATTAGGCACACAATGAATAAAATCTCTCCTCCCAATAGTTATTGGGGGAAGCTGAGAAATCCAAATGAAATGGATACTTATTTTGTTTATATCCTTACTAATAAATCAAAATCTACTATCTACATTGGAGTTACCAATGATTTAGTTAGAAGGCTAGATGAACATTCAGCAGGGAAAGGTTCTGTATTTACCAATAAATATAAACTAAAATATTTGATGTATTTTGAAAAATTTGATGTTGTAGAAGAAGCCATTACTCGTGAAAAACAATTGAAGAAGTGGAACAGAGCCAAAAAAGAAGATTTGATAAATGAACAAAATCTGGATTGGAATTTTTTAACATTGAGCGATTTAGTATAGGAGCTAGTAAATCTCTCCTTCCGATAGTTATCGGGAGAAGCATAGAGTAATCTCTAATTGGGAACACGGTGGCTGTGATCTCTCGACGCTGGTCGAGATGACCATGGTAAGAGCATTGTTGTTTCGCGCTGATAGTTATCAGGATTGGTCGAGAAGATATAGAAAAAATAATCTTCAATTTACCATTCAACAATATTTAACACATGAAAGAAAAAATCTGGTTATCCTCACCGCACTTAACAGGTGAAGAACAAAAATACGTAACCGAAGCATTTGAAACCAATTGGGTGGCACCTCTTGGTCCTAATGTTAATGGTTTTGAACAAGATATTTGCAACTATACAGGAGCACAATTCTGCTCAGCTTTAAGCTCTGGTACCGCAGCCATTCACTTAGCCTTGATATTGTTAGATGTAGCACAAGAGGATGAAGTATTGGTTTCTACTTTTACTTTTTCGGCTACGGTAAATCCAATTCGTTACCAAAAAGCGATTCCTGTTTTTGTAGATTCTGAAAAAGACACATGGAATATATGTCCAGAACTGCTCGAAAAAGTAATTAAAGATAGAATTGCCAAGGGGAAAAAACCGAAAGCACTTGTTTTAGTACACCTATATGGGATGCCATCTAAAATGGAAGAAATCCTACATATTGCACAATATTATGACATTCCTGTAGTAGAAGATGCCGCCGAAGCCTTGGGGTCTACCTATAAAGGGCAAGCCATGGGAACGTTCGGAGAAATAGGTATTTATTCTTTTAATGGCAATAAAATAATTACCACCTCTGGTGGTGGAGCTCTGGTATCGAATAATGAAACTTATTGTAAAAAAGCTACTTTTTTGGCCACACAAGCCAGAGATGAGGCACCACATTACCAGCATTCACAAATTGGATATAATTACCGAATGAGTAATATTGTAGCTGGTATTGGTCGTGGACAAATGGAAGTACTTGATAATAGGGTAGCAGCAAGACGTAGGCACTACGAGTATTATAAAAACGCTTTAAAGGATATAGATGCCATCACTTTTGTGGAAGAACCTGCTGGTTTTTACAGCAATAGATGGTTAACTACGATTTTAACAAATAGCTTTCAAACTAGAGAAAAAATAAGATTGGCTTTGGAAAAAGAGGGTATAGAATCTCGTCCTTTATGGAAACCCATGCACCAACAACCTGTTTTTGAAACATATCCAGCATATATTAATGGAGTTTCTGAAGATCTATTCCAACGCGGACTCTGTTTGCCAAGCGGTTCTAACCTTAGTGCAGAAGATTTAAATCGCATAACAAATAAAATTAAATCGCTATTTTAAAGCACTAAAGCCTTAATATAGGTATAGGTTCTAGTTAAAATTACTTCAAATAAACTGAGAGCCCTGAACCTTTCCGAAGTGCCTCATTAGTTTAAAAAAAATCTCGAGGTTAAATTACCTCGAGATTTTTAACTTTTACAGTTTATGTAATAGCATTAATTAGTTACATTTACCATCTACAATAATATCAATTCTACCATTTTTCTCTCCTGTTTTTCTACACTGTTTCGTTTTGCTATTATACCAAGTCTTTACATTTCTACCTTGACTATAAGTATCTTTATACATTTTATGAAAACCTCTTCGTTCTAATTCTCTATATGCATTATGTGCATTCCAACCTTTTAAATCTTCAGTAGGTATTTTTGAGCCATAGTAGTTATTATTATTTCCATTATAGTCACCATAATTTCTGTCTGGATTACGGTGTCTTTCTGCTACCCCAGCACTAAACCCATTACCATATTCTCGCTTATCACTTGAATTACCATAGGCATTGTAACTTCTGTTATGTAAACCATCTTGAAACCCTTTTTCATAACTATCATGATTATTATAGTTGCTATAATTCGAATAATCATTGCCTCCGTTAGAATTTTTACCGCAATCTGGCGGTAAGGTTTTTACAATTGCACTAATTCTACCGTCTACAGTTCTAACAGAAATACACTTTCTTTTACTTGATTTCCACCAATAGGCATAAATACCTTCTCCACTTTGATCAGATTTAATAAATTGATATCCTCTATCTATTAGTTCATTTTCTGCTGAACTAGCTCTAACACCTACAAGGCTTTGTAAATTTTGAGCAAAAGTATTACCTGTACTTAATACCAAAAAAGCTAACAATAGCAATTGGCTAATTTTTAAATGTTTTGATTTCATAGTTATATGTTAATTTGGTTTTAAAAAAAATCTAAAGCTAATATAAAAAAATATGGTATGTTATTGCATATTTTAAGATAAATTAGAAATGCAAACTACCTATTTCTTAGGTTATAATAAGTGTATGCGTTGGAGATTTCCAATTTGAAGACCTGAAATTGCTTTAATCGAAAAGAATTTCCCGTACGCTTGCGTCGGGGTTTCCGTTGAACTTGTCATTCCTGTGAACCTGCCTGCCGGTAGGCAAGAACGGGAATCTAAATAACAAATTTCGGTTTTTGGCCTAAAGGCTAAAGTGTGATGTATTGAGCTTGTCGAAATGAAACTAGAGGAAAATACCCCTGTCCTGGGGATAGTTAGGTTCAAGAAATTTTTTATTTCAAGTACCTGAATAGTTTGTTATTAGTATACAGAGTCCTTAATGTGAATGATATCTTTTTTAACGGTTCCTTTTTGTATGGCTCTGTAATTTTCGTAGCACTCTAAAAGTGCCTCTACGATTTGTAAATCACTAGCTTTGTTGATGAACCTTCCTGAATAATTACATTCTGTTAACAAATCATTCAATTCTTTTTTACTCATGTCTAAATAGTCCATCATAATTTCTCTGCTGTACTTTTGCTCCATGATGTTTCGCATTTGATCGCCCTCTTTTAGCTTTTTTAAGCGCTCCATTTCTTTGGGCTTTTTTCCTAATTTTTTGTACCAAAAATCAACTGGATTAAAAATGGCAGACATGGTAGAGCTATATTGTCTATTACTGCTACCTACTTCATAAGCTTGTGGTAAACCGTTAATGTGAATTCTGCTATAAGAATCTTCAGGAACGTTTTTAGCATCAATTACCAAAACGCCAATCAAATTGTGTGATTTTACGGTAACTTCATCTATATTTACTACCTTTTCATGAATTGCAATTTCCAATTCATTACCCTTTAGTAAGTCGTTAGTAATTTTTAATTTTATAGATTGGTAACCAATATAAGATATAAAAATAGTGTCATTTGCCATGGCAGGAACTTCAAATTCACCATTGCTATTAGTTATGGTACCTTTTACCGAATTCAAATTTATAACGTGAGCACTTTGCAATGGAAGCTTATCTTCAATACTTATAATCCTACCTTTTAACGGACTAATGGTGTCACTTTTTTTATTTGCCGTTGGGTTTTGTGCAAAAATTTGGGCTTGAAAAGCAATAATAAGAAGGGTAAAAATGATTTTTCGCATGCGCAATGATACTAATAATAATACAAATTATATAATAAATAATTGTGAAAACAGTCAAAACATTTTGTGCACATGACAGGATTTGAACCTGCACATCTTAAACAGATACCAGCCCCTCAAGCTGGCGCGTCTACCAATTCCGCCACATGTGCTTTTTAGTGATGCCAATCTAAAAAAAAATCCACCTAATTTAGGCGGATTTTCTTTAAAAATTAGTGACCGGGCTGGGGCTCGAACCCAGGACCCTCTCCTTAAAAGGGAGATGCTCTACCAACTGAGCTACCAGGTCAATTAATTCGGATGCAAATATACTACCAATTATTAATAATACAAGGCTTTTTTTAAATTTTTTTTAAGGATATTTGCAGTGCTAAAATACTGCGCTAAAAATCAAATTTTTATGAAAATAATTCTTTTAGGATATATGGGAAGTGGTAAATCTACCATAGCAAAATTGCTCTCTAAAAAGCTACTTATTGACGCTATAGATTTAGATGATTATATTGCTGAAAAAGAAAAGCTAAGCATACCTGAATTATTTAAAAAAAGAGGAGAAGTTTATTTTAGAAAGCAAGAAAATTATTATTTAAAGCAATTGCTTAATAATGACCAAAATATAATTCTAGCACTTGGAGGAGGAACACCCTGTTATGGCAATAATATGGAAGAAATTTTAAAAGGTGGGACCTCAATTTACTTGCAAGGAAAATTACCTACTATTTTTAACCGATTGACCAATGAAAAGGAACAAAGGCCTCTTATTTCCAACCTAAACAATGAACAATTAATGGAGTTTATTGCCAAACACTTGTTTGAGAGATCTGTGTTTTACAAGCAGGCCAATTTTATGGTAGATATTGATGATAAGAAAAAGGAAGATATTGTTGCTGAAATTGAACAATTAATTTAAAAATGCGGTAGCATTATTTTTGTGAAATTCTACAGTAATATGCTCTTGCAAAGATGTGGATAAAGAAATGCCTTTAAAATCTGCTTTTATTGGGTATTTTTTATGGTTTCTATTGACCAAAACAGCAGTTTTAAACTGCTTTAACGGAACGTCTAAAAAATGTCTTGCCGCATAAATTAAGGTGGTACCCGAATTTAAAACATCATCCACTAGTACTAGGGACTTATGCTTATAGCTACTCGAATCAATTGAAGTTTCAATCTTTTCAAGAGGCTTTTTCTTATGCATACTAATTTCACAAAGGGTGACCTTAATTGGCGAAATAGCTTCTAAAGCTTTTTTTAATTTTTGAGCAAAAATATATCCATTACTTGCAATACCGGCTAGAATTACTTCTTTTTCATTGATATTGTTTTCATAAATTTGAAAAGCAATTCGCTTGATTTTATGGTTGATTTGCTGGTTATTTAGAATAATGGATTGGCTCATGGTGCTTGTTTTCGACTTTCAAAAATAGTGAAATTACTTTTTAAAAATAAACAATAGGAGGAGATTAAAATTAATCTTCTTCAATATAATCATCAATTTCTCTACGGTCTTTTTTTGTGGGTCTCCCTGTGCCTTTCTTTCTGTAATGGTCTTTGGCAAACTTTAAAAATTCTTGATTTTCAAAGGCTTCTTTAGGCGTGGTATCTTTTCTGTACAAATCAACTAATTTAGCACCAACTCTATTTTTCGGCACGTCTAAAACAATAAATTGATAATTGATTTGCTGCTTTCTTACTGTAATGTTTTCACCAGAAAAAACTTCCTTAGAAGGTTTGATATTAGTACCATCTATTTTTACATGCCCTTTTTTACAAGCTTCTGTAGCTAAATTCCGAGTTTTATAATATCGGGTACACCATAAAAACTTATCAATACGCATATTAAAAAGGTTAAGAAGTTTAAATATTACCTCTCTTGAGGAATAATATACATTTCTCTAGAGAATTTTTTCTTGTCTAAAGAACTAAATATGTTTTTAGTGTATAAACCTGATTTTTTGGCATACAGTTTAGAAGTATTACCCGCAATTATATCCAAACAGGCATTTAATAAAGGCTCTTCTTCATCTCCTAAAGGTTTCATAATGTTGATATAGTCTATTATTTCATAGTCTGGGGTAAATCCTTTGGTATAATCACTTTCTCCGGATTTGTTAAATATTTGAAAGGTAATAGGTTGCATAGCCATAGTATGACTTTGGTTTACATTATTAGGACTAAAATCGGGAGAATCGTAAACGGTATAAGAGCCTACATTTTTGCCATAAGTAGTTGTTCCTACTTTAATTACATTGATAAAAGGAGATAGGCCATTAATAATCATTTCACTTGCAGAGGCAGTATGCTCTGAAGTAATAACAAACAATCTGCTTAAAGAACTCAATCGATTAAGAGCTATTTTACCTGTGTCATTACCGTCAATATCATAAATATATCCTTCGTCAAAAAAAGGATAGTAACTATTTTCATTTTCATTTTTACTGTTGTGCTCTAAGGTTGCAAAAACATCTCCGGCTGCAGCACCTGCATAAATCATACTTGCTAAATAAGCCGATGTTAATACTGCGCCTCCACCATTATTTCTTAAATCCAAAATTAATTCTTGGATGCCTTGGCTTTTAAATGTATCAAAAACATCATTTAATTGTTGGTGGAATGGATATTTAAAACCATCATAGGCTAAATAACCAATTTTAGTTCCTTGGCCATTGGTAATGACATTAGAATAAAATATTGGATTTGCAATTACTTCGCGTATGGTTAGGCTAACTTCCTCATTACTATCTACAATTTTACCATCTTCCAATTGTGCCAATCCAAAGGAAATATTATCATCTGTAAAATACTTATTCACTACTTGATAATTGTTAGTAGTTAAAGTTATACCATTAAAAGAAGAAAAAATATCTCCTCTTTTTAATCCTGCTTCTGAAGCTGGAGAATCTGGTGTTACATTATATATAAAACCTATTACTTCTTCACACCCTTCACATAATAAAGATAAATCAAATTCAAATCCAAAAGAATCACTAACCCCTCTAAATGAAGCTTCTTGTTCTGCATAATCTTCAATAAACCATGAAAACCGATCTACTTCTCCAGGTTGGTAAATTAACGAATTGAATAAATCATTGGGAGTGCTGTATGTATTTAAGTAAGTATAATAAGTATCTTGGTCATTATTTTTTGTATCGCTTAGATTAGTAACTTTGTTTTGCCAATAATACTCTGAGTTTAAACCTCTCCATACAAAATCATTTACAGGATTATTTAAAGTAATTCCTGGTACGACAGGAGGGGTATCGGGTTCATCACTACTACACCCAACAAAAGAGACAAATAAACCTAATACTAAAAGGTAAGCAATATATTTTTTCATTTTCATTTTTTTAAGCGGTCGCAATTTAAAAAAATAAAGTAATTTTTTGTTAAGTTGTAACAAAATTTATACTAGTTCGTCGTAATGTTGTAAGGATGCTTTCAAAAAAATAATGAACCAAACAGAATTTATAAATAAAGTGATGCCTTTTAAAGATAAGGTATTTCGATTGGCAAAAAGGTTATTAGTCTCTACTGATGAAGCCCATGATGCAACGCAAGAACTTTATTTTAAACTGTGGAAAAATAAAGCAAAAATAGAACAGTATGATAATGTGGAAGCTTATGCCATGCAGATGACTAAGAACTATTGTTTGGATCAATTAAAATCAAAAAGAGCATCAAATTTAACTTTGGTACACAGTAATTATAAGGATGAAGACAGTTCTTTGCAAAAAAATATAGAATTTAGCGATAGTGCTAATATTATTAAAAAAATGATTGATGCATTGCCAGAGAAACAAAGAATAATTGTGCAATTGCGAGATGTAGAAAACTATGAATATGCCGAAATTGGTAAAATTGTTGGAATGGAACCAACGGCAATAAGAGTTACCTTGTCGAGAGCGAGAAAAACATTAAGAGAAAAATTTTTAAAACAACAAAATTATGGAGTTAGCTAAAATTGAAAAACTTTTAGAAAAATACGAAGAAGCAAAAACTTCATTGCAAGAAGAACGTTTGTTAAAAGCATATTTTGCACAAGAAAAAGTTCCTAGCCATTTAGAAGCATATAAAATGTTGTTTAATTATTTTTCTGACAGTAGCTTAGACTCAACTAGTAAAACCATAAAATTACCTAAAGAAAAAACTAGCTATAAATGGTATGCCATAGCTGCAGCGATTGTACTATTTATTAGTGTGTTTTCTCTTTATCAAAATAATAGATATGAACAAAGGCAAGCTGAGTTAGCTTTTCAAGAAACTCAAAAAGCGTTAGAGTTGATAGCTATTAATTTGAACAAAGGCAATGATGCCATTGCCCAATTAGATAGATTAGAAACAACCCAAAACAAAATTTTTAAATAGTAAATACCATGAAAATAAAAAGTATCATAATAGTAATGTCGTTTTTAATTGTGCCATTTATTACCAATGCACAAACACAATTCGATAAATTTGAAGACATTGAAGGAGTTACCTCGGTAATTGTAAACAAAAAAGCATTTACCTTAATGGGTAAAATTGGCGAAGAATCTGATCCAGAGTATTTAGATTTAATTAAAAATATTGACAATTTAAGGGTGTTTGCCACAGAAGATGCCAAAGTAGCAGCCCAAATGAATGCAGAAGTACAAAAATATTTGTCTACTGCTAATTTAGAAGAGTTAATGCGTATCAAAGATGATGGATCTAATGTGGTTATTTATGTAAAAGAAGGACAATCAGAAGATTATGTAAAAGAACTGTTTATGTTTGTTAAAGATGGAGGAGAGCATACTAGCGCAGAATCGGTAATTATTTCATTAAAAGGAAATATTGATTTAAAACAAATTTCAAAACTTACCAAGAAGATGAATTTGCCAGGAGGAGAGCATTTAGAAAAAGCAAATAACAAATAAAATCAAAATGATGAAAAGTATAAAAAGTATATTGCTTTTAGGTGTTATTTTTAGCGGCTTATTGGTTGGATGTAATGACGGAGCAAGTATCCAAAAATATTATGTAGAAAAACAGGATAACAATAATTTTATCAGCTTTGATATTCCTGCGAGTATTGTGAGTCTTGACGAAAATGCTTCTAAAGAAATTAAAGATGCATTGGCATCTATAAAAAAACTAAATGTTTTAGCTTTTAAAATTAATGCAACAAATAAAGATGAGTTTACCGCTGAAAATAAAAAAGTTAAGGAAATATTAAAAAATGAAAAATTTAATGAATTGATGCGAGTAAAACATCAAAACGTACATATTCAAGTAAAGTATTTGGGTACAGACGATAC
The DNA here is from genome assembly GCA_030425715.1 of Bacteroidia bacterium. Lineage (GTDB taxonomy): Bacteria > Bacteroidota > Bacteroidia > Flavobacteriales > Flavobacteriaceae > Lutimonas. Next base: position 10,358 of record JAUIAA010000043.1, read on the forward strand.
CATAGACGAATTGATTTTATTTGCTTCGGATAACAAAAAAGGCTTTGCTTTGGCAAGAGTATTGGGCGACCATATGCATCCTGAAAAAATTATAAAACTGTTGAATAATGTAAAAGATTTTGACAAAGATAATCCAGCAATTGCTCAAATTGAGCATATTTTAAAAGAGGTAGAATAATAGTTTGGCACCTAACAAAGATGTAAAAGCTCGTGTTTTTCACGGGCTTTTTTAGTTGGTATCCTGTAATATGCTTGTGTAATTTTATAAATATTTTAAAGTTAAATACCCTTGTTTTTACTACATTTGCCCAACATTTTTTTAAAATGAAAATCATCTAATTTTCAATAAGATATAGATTACAAAATGGAAGAAAAAAAATTTGATCTCAACTCAATTATAGGTTTTGTATTACTGGGCGCCATAATGATTTGGTATTTTTACAACAACCAACCCACTCCAGAAGAGATTGCCAAACAAAAAGCGGCCAAAGTTGAAGATTCTATACAAAAAGCACAACACAATACTGTAGACACTAAAATAGTTGAACAGCCTACCAT
>JAUIAA010000044.1 GCA_030425715.1 Bacteroidia bacterium
GAGCTGGGTTGCCGCAGCATGTCACTATATCCATCATCCTTTACGGCAAAATGAAGCCATTCATGATTTGCCATTGAGTTTATCTTTATTGGAAGAAATTCAACAAACTGGCGATATTTTCTTTCCTAAATCTTGGTTAGACAATACTATTGGTCAATACAATAATGAGCAAGCAAAAGCTCTAGTGGAAACCTATCTTGAACAGAACCCAAATCTGAACCCACAATTAAAATCAAAATTATTACAATCTACAGACAACCTGTTCAGAGCCCAAAAACTATTACCAAAACCTTAAATTTTAGTCGAGATAGTCCATAAAAAACGTTGAAAACTATCCGTAATCAACGTTTTTCAAATCTTTATATTTTACGCCATTATTTTCTGTAATCGGTATGAATCGCTTTTTCAAAAACTTTCCAATGTGCATCTGTCATTCTTCCTGGTGTAAATAAACAAATACCTGTTGCTCCATTTTTCATTGATTCACTAATTGCAGCCTCTAATTCTTCTGGTAATAAACCATGATTTTCTGGATCTGCTTCTGCTTTTTTCTTCTCTGGATTTGGACAAATAAATAAACCGCTAAATATTGGTTTGGCATGATTTACTGCAGTAACTTCTTCTTTCACCACCTTTCCTATCCAGTCTGTTCCCTCCAAATAAAAATCATTATAATTCATTGGGTAAACCGCATCTAAGTTCCATTTATCCCATTCTTGTCTCACTAATTTTTTTGCGACAGAATTTGGCCCAGGAAAAACGGCTGCATTAATTTCTTTTCCTTTGGCATGTACCACATCAGCCAAACGATTCACCATTTTAGTAATTAAATCGTAGCGAAACTGCTTCCATTCTGCAACCTGAGAAGGATCTTCCACTGCTTTGATATCAATACCCGATTTCTCTTTAAAATCAGCAACACATTTATCACAATAACAGTAATCAAATTGTGGATATTCTTTATCCATTACCAAACCATACTTATCCCATAATCCTCTAGCTAGAATTACATCAGGAAAACGAATATAATCTAAATGAATACCATCTACCTCTTCTACCTCAGCAATACTTCCGTAAAGGTCTGCCAAAAACGCATAAACCTCTTCCCTATTCGGACAAAGAAATGTGTAATGGGGTACATAAGCAGGTTTGTCAAAAGCAGATTCCCCTTTCCCATTAATGGCATACCACTCTTTTTTGAGTTTGTCTGTTGGATGCTGCACCATGGTTGGAATCCAAGTATCGAATTGCAAACCAACTTCTTTTACTATTTTTCCAACTCTTTTATAGGTTTCTGGATCATGGCCCGCAGAATACATCAAACCATCCACTCCTTTGTTTTTTAAATCCGTAAACTGTGCTTTTAAATCTGCATCCGTAGCCTCTTTGTCTAATCCCATCCATGCATAAACAGGAATTTTATAATTGGTTACCGTAACTTCTTCTTTTTTAGCTTCATTTTTACAAGCAATAAACATTATTGCAATTGCTAGAACTGAAAATATTTTTTTCATTTTTATATTTTTTGATAAACGATTTTTTAAGTTGAACATAAATAGTTGAATTTTGATAAAAAACAAAAAGTTTTCGACGAACTCACCTTAAATATAGAAGTCCATCACCATTTTGGTATGCTTCGCAAAATAAAGAAACGTAAATATGCTGTTTATTTCTTCTTTGTTTTATTATATTTATGACTTATAAATAGCCTATAAACAATTTTAATACGCCTTTGGATGGATTTCTTTATTGAAAAAAAAATCATTGAAAAACAGTACTAATCCTACTATAAAATATGGTTTGACAAAAATAGATCTGTCCTTCTTGAATACGCTTAATTTTTTATGAAACAAGAGTTTAAAACACAAATAAATAACACAGAAAATTTGATCTTAAGCAAAGAGCAGGCCAATAAGATGGATGCTATTTCTGTGGCTAAAAATAAGTGGCACATTTTAGATCAAAATCATTCTTATCTATGTGAAATTGTAGACAGTGATTTTGAAAAGAAAACTTATAAAATTATAGTTAATTCCAACCTATACGAAGTCGAAATTAAAGACGCTTTAGATTTACAAATCGAAGCTATGGGTTTTTCTTCAGGCAATTCAAAAAAACTAAACTTTATCAAAGCACCAATGCCTGGCATTATCATAAGCGTTTTAGTACAAAAAAACGATTTGGTAAAAGAAGGAGATACCCTTTTAATTTTAGAAGCCATGAAAATGGAAAATGCAATAATCTGTCCGAAAGACGCCAAAATAAAGGCAATTCATATAGCTACTGCAGATACGGTGGACAAGGGTAAATTATTAATCGAATTAGAATAATGAAAAAAATATTAGTTGCAAATCGCGGTGAAATTGCCCTACGTGTAATGAAAACTGCAAAAAAAATGGGCATCAAAACGGTAGCCATATATGCACCTATCGATAGAAATGCACCGCATGTAAAATTTGCAGATGAAGCAGTTCAAATTGGTGAAAACCCATCTAACCAATCTTATTTATTAGGAGATAAAATTATAAAAATAGCCAAAGAATTACAGGTAGATGCCATACATCCTGGCTATGGTTTTTTAAGTGAAAATGCCAACTTTGCAGAAAAAGCAGAGCAAAACCATATCCAATTTATTGGCCCTAAATCCCATGCAATTAAAGTGATGGGAAATAAACTGGCAGCAAAAGATGCAGTAGGCAAATACAATATTCCAATGGTTCCTGGGATTGACAAGGCTATAACAGATGTGCAAAAAGCACAAGAAATAGCCCATAAAATTGGTTATCCTATATTGATAAAAGCCTCGGCTGGTGGTGGTGGAAAAGGAATGCGTGTAGTAGAAAATGAAGATGAATTAGCAACCCAAATGGAACGTGCCATTAGCGAAGCAACCTCTGCATTTGGAGATGGTGCTGTTTTTATTGAAAAATTCGTTACGGCACCTCGGCACATTGAGATTCAAATATTGGCCGATACCCATGGTAATATTGTGCATTTATTTGAAAGAGAATGTAGCATTCAACGCAGGCACCAAAAAGTGGTGGAAGAAGCTCCTTCTTCCATTTTAACTCCAGCGTTAAGAAATGAAATGGGGCAAGCGGCTATAAAAGTAGCCAAATCATGTGATTATGTTGGAGCTGGTACCGTAGAGTTTTTACTAGATGAAAAGCTGAACTTCTATTTTCTAGAAATGAATACCCGATTACAAGTAGAACATCCTGTAACTGAATTTATTACTGGATTAGACTTGGTAGAACAACAAATAAAAATTGCAAAAGGAGAAAAATTATCTTTTACGCAAGAAGATTTATCCATAAATGGACATGCTATTGAATTAAGAGTTTATGCAGAGGATCCATTGGAAGATTTTTTGCCAAATGTTGGAAAATTAAGCACCTATAAAATTCCTAAAGGAGAAAATATAAGGCTGGATGATGGTTATGAAGAAGGCATGGAAATTCCTATTTATTATGATCCAATGATCTCTAAATTAATCACTTTTGGAAAAAATAGAATGGAAGCCATTCAGTTAATGATGGAAGCCATTAAAAATTATCAAATTGAAGGGGTTAAAACCACTTTGCCTTTCGGTAAATTTGTTTGCGAACATAGCGCTTTTCAAAAAGGTGATTTCGACACCAATTTTGTAAAAAAATATTACACCAGCGCGCTTTTAAAAGAAGTCCAAAATAAAGAAGCTAGAATTGCAGCTTTATTGGCCTTAAAAACCTATTTAACCGATCAAAAAAAGTTAAGAGTTCCTAATGCTTAAATCGTAAAGATGAAATCAAAACAAGAAAAACTTATTCAAAAAATTGAGGAAGCAAAACTTGGCGGAGGAAAAGCTAGAAAAAACTTACCGCAAGAGAAAGAATTGATTTTTTATTAGATGCAGGGTCCTTTGAAGAAATTGGAATTCTGGTAACCCATCGTACCACCGATTTTGGTATGGGCAAACAAGTGTTTTACGGTGATGGCGTAGTGACTGGTTATGGCACTATTGACAATAGGTTGGTTTATGTTTTTGCACAAGATTTTACCGTTTTTGGAGGTGCATTATCCGAAACCCATGCCGAAAAAATATGTAAAATAATGGACCATGCATTAAAAGTTGGAGCTCCGTTAATTGGATTAAATGATTCAGGAGGTGCGAGAATACAAGAAGGAGTGAGGTCTTTGGGTGGTTATGCCGATATTTTTTATCGGAATGTACAGGCATCGGGAGTTATTCCGCAAATTTCTGCAATAATGGGACCTTGTGCAGGAGGGGCAGTTTATTCTCCAGCCATGACCGATTTTACCATTATGGTGGAAGATACTAGCTATATGTTTGTAACTGGGCCCAATGTGGTAAAAACAGTTACGAATGAAGAGGTTACTTCTGAAGAGCTAGGTGGAGCTAGTACCCATTCTACCAAATCGGGAGTAACACATCTTACTGCTGCCAATGATTTAGAATGCTTACTCGATGTTAAAAAATTATTGAGTTACTTACCGCAAAACAACCAAGAAAAAACAATTGCGTTACCTTATGAACTTAAAGAAGAAGTTCGAGAAAACTTAGAAAATTTAGTTCCTAACAATCCTAATAAGCCCTATGATATGCGTAATATTATTGTGGAAATTTGTGATGCGGAATCATTTTTTGAAATTCATAAAGATTATGCTGAAAATATCGTTGTTGGTTTTGCACGCTTGGCAGGAAAAAGTATAGGTATTGTTGCCAATCAACCGATGAGTTTGGCGGGAGTTTTAGATGTAAATAGCTCTAAAAAGGCAGCAAGATTTACCCGTTTTTGCGATTGTTTTAATATTCCGTTATTGGTTTTGGTAGACGTGCCTGGGTTTTTACCAGGAACGGATCAAGAATGGCGTGGAATAATAGTGCACGGTGCCAAACTTTTATACGCTTTAAGCGAAGCGACAGTACCAAGGGTTACCGTAATTACAAGAAAAGCCTATGGAGGTGCTTATGACGTGATGAATTCTAAACATATTGGCGCAGATATGAATTTCGCTTGGCCGAGTGCAGAAATTGCCGTAATGGGGGCTAAAGGTGCCAGTGAGATCATCTTTAAAAAAGAAATTCAAGCAGCCGATAATCCTGAATTAAAATTATCTGAAAAAGAAGCCGAATATGCTGAGAAATTTGCCAATCCATATACAGCTGCCCAAAGAGGTTTTATAGATGAAGTAATCTTACCTAAAAATACACGTAGAAAATTAATCAAAGCTTATGCGATGTTAGAACATAAAAAAGTGGCAACACCAAACAGAAAACATGGAAACATACCTCTGTAATACTTATTAAAGCAAAAAAAATCCTGAATTTTTCATTCAGGATTTTTTTGGTTTCTAATTTTTCTCTACTTTTTTATCAATTACCAGTCTTGCATCTCTATTTGCAATTTCCCAAGCGGTATAAAACACCAACTGTGTACGTTTTTGCAACATTTCCCAATTAATTTTTTCTATGGTATCTGTATGCTTGTGGTAATCGGCATGTGTTCCGTTAAAGTAAAAAATAATTGGAACACCCTTCTTTGCAAAGTTCCAATGGTCTGAACGATAATAAATTCTATCTGGGTGTTTCTCATCATTATAAGTATAATCTAAATACATTTTAGTGTAAGTGGCATTGGCATCTTCACTAATCTGATGTAATTCAGATGATATTTTATCCGCACCTACTAAAAACACATAATCTTCAGTTTCAAAATCTCTATCTCCAGTTCTACCAATCATGTCAATATTCAAATCTACCACGGTATTTTCTAATGGGAAAATTGGGTGCTCCGCGTAATAAGCGGATCCTAACAAACCTTTTTCCTCACCAGTTACGGGCATAAACAAAATACTTCTTCTTGGTCCATTGCCATCTGCTTTTGCTTTGGCAAAAGCTTCTGCCATTTCTAATAAACCTACGGTACCAGAGCCATCATCATCTGCACCATTATGAATTTTACCATCTTGAATCCCAATATGATCATAATGTGCAGTAATAATAATTAGTTCGTCTTTTAAATCTGTACCTTCTAAATAGCCCAAAACATTTTCTGAGATTAAGTCCTTAACTATATTTTCTAGTTTATAAGTAGCTTTTCCTGCTTTTACTTTTTTCAAAGCACTTTTTTTACCTTTTTTAAAGGCGTCATTTGATTTGCTTAATTTATCAAATGGCGTATTCATTATTTTGCTAGCAACAGAAGGGCTAATATAAAATGATGCTAGGCTCACTTTTTTATCTTTCGCTTTTCCATTGTCTAAAGACAATCTTTCACCTGTAAAATAATGCGCGTATTTTTCCTTAAATTTTACAAAATCAGTATCTGAATTTTGCATTACCACATACATTGCAACAGCTCCTTTAGCTTTGGCCTGTGTACTAGCCTCATTTCTTGCAGCTCTATCATTTCCATCCAAAATAACCAAAATAGATTTTCCTTTAACGTCTAGTTTTTCAAATGCTTCTTTACTTCCATTTCCAACAAAAACCACATCTGTAGTGATTTCATCTGTAGTTTGACCAGAACCCATATAAAGTAAATCTCCTTCAATATTTTTAATTTGCTCACCATTCACTTTTAGGTAAACATCACCTGTAGTCGATGCTTTTAACTTTACATCTTGGTAGTATCCATTACCTCTACCGTTAGCCACTGGACCAACCAAACCTAGTTCTTCAAAATGTGCTTTGATAAAAGTAGCTGCCATTTTTTGACCTCTTTTTCCTGTCTCTCGTCCTTCTAAAGCATCTGAAGCTAAAATATTTAAATCGCTTGTTAAGTCTTCTATTGTAATGGTATTCCCGTATTTTACAGCAGTTTTATTTTGTTTTTTTACTTCTGGAGTTCCTGTTTGCGCGAATGCAAAAGACGCTACCAAAAGCAATGAAAGTGTAAGTAATTTTTTCATTGTTGAGTTTTTTAAGTTTTTAGTTGAGCAAATATAGAAGATTAATAATTTTTGAAAAGTTAAAAACAGTTAAATAATTTCAGCAGAAAGCCCTAATTGTAGTAGTTTTGAGCACCTTGGTTTTAACGCGTCGTATTCTCCAGTTTTTACCGCACATTTCCCTTTATAATGTACCAAAATAGTGCACTGTTCTGCTTGTTCTAAAGTATGCTCACAAACATCAATCAAAGAATCAATAACATAATCAAAAGTATGTACATCATCATTAAATAATACAATTTCATGCTGATTTAGCTCTTTTTCCAGCACTTCAAAATCTTCTTGAATTCTTTCTTTCGTCCCCATAAGGCATTCTAATTTAGATAAAAATAATGGCTAATTTACATATTTTAATGCAACCCAATTATTTTTCTCTAATTTTTTTATTTGATTTAATCTATTGAAAACAGCCTCTTTATCAATAATTGGTATGTCTTCTGTATAAAAACCACTCAATAATAAAACCCCATTTTCTTGCAAGCAACTAGCATAGGTTTTTAAATCATGCAACAGTATATTTCTGTTGATATTGGCTATAATTACATCGTACTTTTTATTCCCTAAAAGGGAAGCGTCTCCTTTAAAAACTTGGGTATTTTTACAATGGTTCCGTTCTACATTTTCCAAAGAATTTTCATAACACCAAGAATCGATATCTATAGCATCAATATTTTTAGCTCCTTTCATCTCAGAAAAAATGGCTAAGATACCTGTACCACAACCCATATCCAATACGGTTTTTCCTTCCAAATTCATGGCTAACAAATGTTGTAACATCAAATGTGTAGTTTCGTGATGACCCGTACCAAAACTCATTTTTGGTTCTATCACAATATCGTACTTTAGATTTGGATTTTTATGAAACGGAGCTCTTACACTTACCAAATGATCTACTTGTATTGGCTCAAAATGCTTTTCCCATTCACTATTCCAATTTACTTGTTCAATTTCTTCTATCTGAAAAGAAATTTCTAATTCGTCCGAATTTAAAATCTGAACACTATTGGTAATTCCTTCAAACCAATCTTTTTTTTGAATATAAGCTACTAAATTTTCTTCCCCTTCTGTAAAGCTTTCAAATCCTACTTCACCCAATTCTGCAATCAAAATTTCGGTTGCAATAGACTTGGTTAAATTAGCATCCTTTTTAGGTTGTACAGTAAAAGTATAAGAAATATAGTTGTCCATAAAATTAGTCCGTTTTATATGGCTTTGATAATAGCCGTAAAGTCTTCTGCATTTAGCGATGCTCCTCCAATCAACCCGCCATCAACATCTGCTTTTGAAAAAATTTCTTCTGCATTCGATGGTTTTACACTGCCGCCATATAAAATAGATACGTTTTCTGCCAAATGCTGGGTATATTTTTGCGCTACCAAATCGCGAATAAAGGCATGCATTTCTTGAGCTTGATCCGGACTAGCAGTTTCGCCAGTTCCAATAGCCCAAACTGGTTCGTAGGCTAAAACTATATTACTCCAATCTTCTGCCGACAAATCAAACAGTGCATTTGTAATCTGACTTTTTACTACCTCAAAATGTTTACCACTTTTTCTGTCCTCTAAAACTTCACCAAAACAAAAAATAATTTCTAAATTATTAGCTAAAGCAGCTTTAACTTTTTCAGCCAAAATAGCATCGGTTTCGCCATAATACTCTCTCCTTTCTGAATGTCCTAAAATCACTGTGTCAATATGAATTGATTTTAGCATTTCTGCTGAAATTTCACCAGTAAAAGCACCTTTGGCAGCCTGATTCATATTTTGAGCAGCCACTTCAATTGGACTTCCTTTTGTTTTTTTTGCAACTTTTTGTAAGTACACAAAAGATGGAGCAACAATTACGCGAGTGTTCTCTAAAGTTAGGTTAGTTATGTTATTTTGTATTTGCTTTACTAATTTTTTCGACTCTTTTGCGCTGTTGTTCATTTTCCAGTTTCCAGCTACTATTTTACTTCTCATGATAAAGGTTTAAAATTTAAAAGCACAAAGATAACTATAATATGAAGTAAGAAAATGATAAAAATATTATGGGTTTATTGCGGATACTATAAAATTATTCAAAGGAAATTTACTTACTTTTGCACAACAATTCTGAAATATAAATGAACAAACAGCAACTTATTACAGAAATACATAAAAAACAATCTTTTTTATGTATTGGGCTAGATGTAGATTTAGAAAAAATTCCTTCACATTTATTATCATTAGAAGATCCCATTTTTGAATTTAACAAACAAATTATTGATGCTACCCATCATTTGGCTGTTGCCTACAAACCCAATACTGCGTTTTACGAAGCTTACGGCATTAAAGGCTGGAAATCACTAGAAAAAACAATACAATATACCAATAAAAATTATCCTGAAATTTTTACAATTGCCGATGCTAAAAGAGGAGATATTGGGAATACTTCTACCAGATATGCCAAAGCTTTTTTTGAAGATTTAGCATTTGATTCTGTTACGGTAGCACCCTATATGGGAAGAGATTCTGTAGAACCGTTTTTAGAATTTGACAATAAATTTACCATCTTATTGGCACTTACTTCAAATGTAGGTGGGTTAGATTTTCAAACTTTTACCAATAAGCAAAACCAAAAGTTGTATCAAAAAGTTATTGCGCAATCTCTAACTTGGAAAAATAGTGAAAATTTAATGTTTGTGGTTGGTGCCACCCGACCAGATTATTTTAAAAACATTAGAAAAATTGCTCCTAATCATTTTTTATTAGTACCAGGTATAGGAGCTCAAGGCGGAAATTTACAAGAAGTTTGTCAATATGGATTGAATAAAGACATTGGACTGTTAATCAATTCCTCTAGAGGAATTATTTATGCCTCAAATACAGAGAGTTTTGCTAAAAAAGCCGCAGAAAAAGCATTGGAATTACAGCAAGAAATGGCTACTATGCTAAAACATGTATAAAAAATAAAAGTCGGTTATGAAAATCCGACTTTTATTACAATTAATTCAACAAATTACAACAACACCAATTATTACATTCATAATTTTCTTGCATAAAATATTCTAATTTCTAACCCAATGAATATTTTTTATATTATTTATTGCAAATAAAATTACTTTTCGTTGGCAAGTTAATAATTTTTATTAAAAATAGAAGATTTTTTAGCGGTTTAACACAAAAACTAAGCTTATTGTATAATTTTTAACAGATAATCGTGCAGTTCTTTCATTTGTTTATAACCCAATTTTTTTCCAAGTTGTCCAGAAAAGTATAGGGCAAATGATAAAACTGGAGTGAATAAACACATCGCCATTGCAAATGTATAATCTTGTTCCAAGCTCCATTTTACATAAAATATCACAAAAAACACCACAAAGGCAATTGCGATTAAAAAGTGTAAAAACATAAAAAATGTCCACACTTTTGGCTTTGGTCCCAACAAAGCCTTTATTAACGTTTCTTTGTTGTCTTTCTCTTCCAATTCTACATGCAACTGAGGTGACCAAAAGTGATTTTCATGTTTAGGCAAATCTATAACCACATGGTGGCTTACCATTTTTATCAAGTATTTATTATTGGTTTCTAATTTCGCTGCTTTAAATTTCTGAAGCAGCACTTCTATATTATAGGAAGAATCTATCTTAAACCTAGGTTTTAATAATACTCTATTCAACTCATCTTCATGTATTGGTTCATTCATAAAAAATAGTTTTCAAAATAAATATATACAAATATTTCTTTGCTGCTTCAATGTTTTAAATATAAATAAGATAAGCTTATCTTTGCAGCAAATTTATTTAAAATAAAATGGGAAACATTGTTGCAATTGTTGGAAGGCCAAATGTTGGAAAATCAACTCTGCTCAACTACTTAATCAATGAAGAAAGATGCCTAGTTTCCGATATTCCAGGAACGACACGTGATACAATTGACATCGATATGGGTGGATGTACATTCATCGATACGGCTGGAATTCGTAAAAAGAAAGCTGAA
>JAUIAA010000335.1 GCA_030425715.1 Bacteroidia bacterium
AACAAAGTAGAGTTGATGCATCAATCTTTGGTGCAAGATTTTCAAATTTCCAAACCAAAAATTGCTATATTAGGTTTAAATCCGCATTGTGGTGACCACGGTGTAATAGGCAATGAAGATGACGACATGGTAAGTCCAACCCTTGAAAAGATTAGAAAATCTGGTAAAATAGTTTATGGTCCCTATGCTGCCGACAGTTTTTTTGGTAACGAAAGTTATAAAAAATTTGACGGGGTTTTAGCCATGTATCACGATCAAGGTTTAGCTCCGTTTAAAACCCTGTCCTTTGGCGAAGGGGTAAATTTTACCGCAGGATTAAACAAAGTAAGAACTTCTCCAGATCATGGAACAGCCTATGAAATTGCAGGAAAAGGAGAGGCTAATTTCAACTCTTTTAAGGAAGCTTTTTTTAGTGCTATAGCCATATTTAAAACCAGAGAAATGTATAAGTCACTTACCGAAAACCAATTAATCAAATCAAAAACAAAATAAAATACAAAAATTTAGGTAACTAGTTTTTTAATTTAGCATTATTCACTATCTTTGCGCGCTCAAATTTATATTTAGATGAATAACTTGAAGGAATATAATATATCCTTTTTTGGTTTGAAAGAAGGACTTCATCAATTTGAATATAAAATTGAAAATGAGTTCTTTGAATCTTTTAACTACCATGAGTTTTTAAGCGCTACGGTTTTGGTAAATGTAAAATTTACTAAAAAAAGTAATTTGTTAGAGTTGCATTTTGCAGGAAGTGGTGATGTTGAAATTTCTTGTGATGTTTCTAATGAACCTTATAACCAACCAATAGCATGTGATTTAGATTTGGTGGTAAAATTTGGTGAAGAATTTAACGATGACAATGAGGAAATTTTAATTCTACCACATGGAGAACATCAGTTAAATGTTGCACAATTTATTTATGAAATGATTGTTTTATCAGTTCCAAATAAAAGAGTGCATCCTGGTATAGTAGATGGAACATTACAATCAGAAGTGTTAAAAAAGTTAAAAGAATTAGAGCCAAAAGAGAATAAAAATTTGAATGAGATTGACCCTAGATGGGAAGGTTTAAAAAAGTTACTAACAGATAATAAAAATACTTAGAGATGGCACATCCTAAAAGAAAAACCTCGAAACAAAGAAGAGATAAGAGAAGAACGCATTACAAGGCAACTGCTTCTCAAATTGCTAAAGACCCTACAACTGGTGAAGCACATTTATACCATAGAGCACACTGGCACGAAGGTAAATTGTACTATAGAGGTCAAATTTTAATTGACGCCCAAGAGAATTTGGCTTAATTCAATAAGTTATAAAAAACTCAAAAACCCTCCAATTCGAGGGTTTTTTTTCGTTTTTATGTTAAAAAAAGATGAAAAATGTCTTTTTTTAAATATTTACCCAAATATATTTTACTACTTTTGAATACTACTTTTATAAAATAATAAATGAAATATTTGTATTTTATTTAATAAAGTAACGATAAATTATGACAAGAATTACTGCTGCAATTACTGCTGTTGGAAAATATCTTCCAGATTATATTCTTTCAAACAAAGAATTGGAAACCATGGTAGATACCAATGATGAATGGATAACCACAAGGACCGGAATCAAAGAACGGAGAATATTAAAGGAAGAGAACGCCGGAACTTCGTACATGGCCATAAGGGCCGCCCAAGACCTT
>JAUIAA010000045.1 GCA_030425715.1 Bacteroidia bacterium
ACTTCGTATTTGGTTATATAAAAATACCCGTTACTTTTATACGGTACAGTTTGGTCATCCTCCTTAATTCTTCCTTTCATTTCTTGAAACAATTGATCTTGAAAATCATTGGTGTGTGCAGTTTGCTGAAAGAAATATTCGTTCTCTGCATTTAAATAATCAATTACTTCAGGATTTTCCTTTTCCCTTAGCCAATAATAATTATCAATTCTAGTATCTCCATGAATTTTAAGTTCCTTTGCTTTTTGCTTTGCTTTTGGTACTTTGATTTCTACTGTTTGCATTGTTTTCATTGATTTATCTGAATTTGATTTTTGACAAGAGCCGACAAAAATAAGTGTAATAAAAATCAGAATTAAATTATACCTATACATTTTTTATAAAATTTAAATGTTATAATTTTGCAAGGTACACAATTATTAAATACTTAAAAATGTTTGGAGATTTACAAGGAATGATGGCTAAGTTAAAAGAAGCGCAAGTCAAAGTAGAAGAAACAAAACAAAGGTTAAATAGCGTAATGGTCGATGGAGAATCGGGTAATGGAAGTGTTGTAGTTACTGTTACCGCCAATAGAGAGGTTAAAAATATAGCTATTGATGATGAATTATTAACCGATAAAGAAGCCTTAGAAGATTATTTAATTTTAGCATTAAACGATGCCATTACCAAAGCCAACCAAATTAACGAATCGGAAATGGCTGCGGCAGCAAAAGACGGCATGCCTAACATTCCTGGAATGGATATGTTTAAATAAACTTAGTAGTTATCTACATCTAAAATAAATCGGACAGATCTATATTCTGCAATAGATTGGAAGCTGTCTTTAATTTTTTGGATAATTTCTTTGGATTGGTGTACCGATTTATTTGTTGGTAGTTTTATCAATAAAGTTTTGAGATGTAAATTTCTTATTCTTGAAACAGAAGGGCTCGTTGGCCCTAAAACATGGTTGCCAAAACTGTTTACCAAAGATTTACCCAACCAATTAGCTGCATTATCAACCCTGTTAAAATCGCGATGTTTTAAGGTGATTTTTACCATTCTTACAAAGGGCGGATAATGAAATTGATAACGTTCATCACATTGTTCTTTAAACATTTGAGCATAGTTATTGGTCGTAACTTGTTGTAAAATTTGATGGTAAGGATTAAATGTTTGGATACCTACTTTCCCTCTTTTTTTAGCTCTTCCAGCCCTGCCAGATACTTGAACCATTAGCTGAAAACTTCGCTCATGAGCCCTAAAATCTGGGAAATTAAGCATATTATCGGCATTTAAAATTCCAACCAAAGAAACATTGCTAAAATCTAAGCCTTTAGAAAGCATTTGGGTTCCCACCAAAATATCTACCTCACCAGATTGAAAGGATTCAATAATTTTTTCATAACCATATTTCCCTCGGGTAGTATCCAAATCCATTCTGCCTATTTTCGCTTCAGGAAAAAGGTTTATCAACTCTAATTCAATTTGCTCAGTACCAAACCCTTTACTATCTAAAGTTGGATTTTCACAGGCAGGGCAAGTTTTTGGTAATTCTCTTTGGAATCCACAATAATGACACTTTAAAGCATTGGTATATTTATGGTAGGTTAAACTCACATCACAATTAGGGCATTGCGGAGCAACACCACAAGTAGTACATTCCACAATCGGGGCGTAACCTCGTCTGTTTTGAAATAGAATTACCTGTTCTTTTTCCTGCAAAGCTTCTTTAATCATATCCAATAATCTATCAGAAAAATGACCCGTCATTCTTTTCTTTCTATGCTTTTCTTTGATGTCAATTAACTCAATTTCTGGCAACAAAACATTACCAAATCTTCTATCCAATTTTACATAACCATATTTGTTTTGCTGTGCATTATAAAAGCTTTCAACAGATGGTGTTGCACTACCTAATAATACTTTTGCATTGTGCATTTTAGCCAATACTATTGCAGTATCTCTTGCATGGTAACGTGGTGCTGGGTCAAATTGTTTGAATGAAGTTTCGTGTTCTTCATCTACAATAACCAGCCCAAGATTGGTATAGGGCAATAAAACCGAAGATCTAGCACCCAATATAATTTGTGCTTTACTTTTTTGATGCAACAAATTGTTCCACACTTCTACCCTTTCATTGATTGAATATTTGGAATGAAAAACAGATATTTTATCGCCAAAATAATTTTGTAACCTACTTATTATTTGCGTAGTTAACGCAATTTCAGGCAACAGATACAACACCTGTTTTCCTTGATTTACTGTCTCTTTAATTAAATGTGCATAAATTTCGGTCTTTCCGCTAGAAGTAATTCCTTGAAAAAGGGCAATATCTTTTTCTTTAAAATTTGCTTGAATCTGCTCTAAAGCATCTATCTGATCTAAATTAAGCTCCTTTAGTTCATTTTTTAATCCCTTGTTTAAAATTCTATCTTCTTGTTGGGTATAAATTTCAAATATCTGTTTATCAATCAATGCTGTTATTACGCTATGCGAAACTGAAGAATATTCTTGCAACAGCTTAAGCTTGATGGGCTTCTTGGTTTGGGCTTGTAAAGAAAAGTAATTTAGTATTACTTCGTATTGTTTTTTTGCCCTTTGCATAGAGTTGAGTAAATTGTTTAGCTGGGCTTGGTTTTCATACTGTTTTTGCAATCGCACATATTTTACCAATTTTGGTTTATAACGTTCAAAAACTTCTTCCTTTAAAAAAATAGCTTCCACCTTTATCAGTTCACTTAAAACTTTATAAGTATTCTTCTTGTTTGTGATTTGTGATATATTGTGTACATTTAATGGAGATTGCTGTTGTAAAGCCTCAAAAACCAAATAAGCATCACCTTCTAATGCTTTCTGATTGTCAAATTTTTCATTTAACATTACCAAAGTTTCACTCTCTAATAAAAATGCTGCAGGAATAGCGGCACGCATTACTTCACCCAAAGAACACATATAATAATTGGCTATCCATTGCCAATTATTTAATTGTAGTTGGGTTATAATGGGAGCTTCGTCTAATATTTGATGAATTTCTTTCGCTTCATAAGCTTTAGGTGCATTTTGATGAATTTCATAAACCAACGCAGTATAAATTTTAGTTTTACCAAACGGAACAGTCACTCGCATTCCTTTTTGTAAAAATTCCGCTTCTGCAGGGGTTATTTCATAAGTAAATAACTTTTGTAGGGGAATTGGTAATATGACATCAATAAAAAATTGCAAGCTAATTTTGGGAGTTCTTTAGGTGTTAATAATGTTAGTCCAACCTTGTAAAAATAGCAAGATTTAGCAAAAAGAAATATTTATTCCTCAATTTATTTGGCATCCGTTTTCACCGCTGATAAAAGTGCTTTTAAAATTTTGGCATGTTGTTTGTAAACTTCTTATCATAATCATAACACCAAACCCATTGTTTCACCTTTAAATCTATTCTTATGAAAACAAAATTACTTTTCATCACTTTATTATGTACCATTGGATTTGGTTTTGCCAGTACAACACATAAAAAAGAAAATAGCTATTATAATAACCAAAACTCTTTCACTTTCGTGGAAGGAAATATTACCTTTTCGGTGTTTCCAAATGGTGAGTTTGATTTTTACATCCAACCACGTCAAGTAAATGTTTACGCCAATTACGGTGCATTAAACATTAGCTACAACAGTGGGTATAACTATAGTCGTTATGTACAATACGATGCGTACGGCGCTATTATTCAAATTGAAAATGTACCTGTATTTTACGATTATTACGGTCGTGTAAACAGAATTGGAAATATCCAATTGAATTACCGCAATAACCGATTAAGAAATGTTGGAAACTTACAAATATTTTACCATAACAATGGTTACTATTCTCACCATGTTGGCTATGTAAATTATTACAACAGAAAATATGCTTATCGCCCTTACTACCGATATTTTATAAAACCTGCTTACAACAAATGTGTAGTAAGTTACCAACCTTATCGCAAGCATTACAAACCAAATAGAACAATTGATCGTAAAATTGGTTATAAAAAATATGCAAAACGCGATAACAATCAAAGGCATGCCAAAAGCACCAAAAATTATAAAAACACAAAACCAAATTATGAAAGAAATTCTTCTAGAAAAAAAGAAGCCAATGGTAAATATTATGTTGCAAACAAAAAGAATTTAAGCAATAAACGCAATATAAATGCTAACAGGCTTCATTCTAATTCAAAGAAGTATAAAAGAAACACCTATCAAAAAAGTGTTGCTTCTCGCAACTAATTAGTAGTATTAAAAAAGGTAGGCAAATTTGCCTACCTTTTTTAATGCTTATTGAGCAATCCAGCTTACAATGTCTGGATCTGTTGGTAATGTTTTTGACGGAATCACTTTTTCTAATTCTCCCTTTTCATTCAATAAATATTTTTGAAAATTCCAAGCCACCTCAGAATCTGCAAAATTATTTTTACTTTTCTCGGTTAAGAATTGATAAATTGGATGCATATCCTCTCCTTTTACCGATATTTTAGACATCATAGGAAAAGTTACGCCATAATTTTCTTTACAAAATGCTGCTATTTGCTCGTTGGTTCCTGGTTCTTGTTTTCCAAAATTATTAGCAGGGAAACCAACAATAACAAAATTTTTGTCTTTATAGGTATCGTACAATTTTTGCAAATCGGCATATTGCGGGGTAAAACCGCATTCAGAAGCTGTATTTACCACCATAATTTTCTTCCCTTTTAGTTTAGAAAAATCAAATTCATCTCCGTAAAGATCCTCTACTTTAAACTGGTATATACTATGATTAGTTTGCACGATTTCTTTATTTTGATTTGGTGATACTTTATTCACAGTCAAAGTTACATCCTTTTCTTTCTTTTTCTCACAACTTGCAAGTAAAATTACACTTAATACTAATAAAAATATTCGTTTCATAATTATTATTTTTTATAATATTTTTTATACTTAAAGTATGCTAAAATACTTAATATTAAAGAGATAAGCAACCAACCCCAAATTTGATTTGGTACCGCTGCTGATTCTCCTTTGGCATAAGAATGCAAACCAGAAAGTAAGTGATTTACGCCCAAATAGGTCATAAGTATGGTTGAAAAAGCAAAAACGGTAACCATATTAAAAGTGTATTTACTTTTTAAACCAGGAATCAATCGCATATGTAGCACAAAGGAATAAACCATAATACTTATCAATGCCCAAGTTTCTTTTGGATCCCAGCCCCAGTATCTTCCCCAACTTTCATTGGCCCATATCCCTCCTAAAAAGTTACCAATAACTAACAGCACCAAACCAATAGTTAAAGACATTTCACTAATTGTAGTAACTTCATTGATAGCTAGTTTTAACTTCTTTTTGTTGTTTTTAGTAGTAAGTGCATATAAAATCAGTGCAATCATTCCCAAAATCATACTTATGGTGAAAGGACCATAACTTGCCACAATAATTGCAACATGAACCATCAACCAATATGAATCTAATACTGGTACCAAATTACCAATAGATGGATCCATCCAATTCCAATGTGCAACCATTAATAACATAGAGGTTACAAAGGTGGTTGCCGCTAAGGTCAATGCAGATTTTCTTCCAAAAAATAGACCAAACAACATAGTTGCCCATGATATATAGATCATAGATTCGTAACCGTTACTCCACGGTGCATGCCCAGAAATATACCACCTTATTCCAAGCCCGATACTATGGTAAATAAACAATGCAACAATAATACCACTTGCTATTTTGATTAGCGATTGTACTGTTTTATTTGTTTTGAAAATATTAATTATCACCACAATAAACAACAACAAACTCGCCAACATATAATATAAAAACAGCTTTTTAAATATATCATATTTGTTGTAAAAAACCTCCAATTCCACCTTCCGTTCCGTTGGTACTACATTACTACCAAATTTTCTTTGGTATTTGTGTATGCTATTTAAAAACTCATTCGCTTTTGTATAATCGTTGGTTTGCATGGCATTTACCACCGATTGCGCATAAAGCGGAATTATTTTAGCTACATATAAAGAATCTGTTCCTTTAAAACCAGCATGGCTTACTTCGGAAGATGCAAACCATTTGTGATTTGGATCATTTTGAAGTGGAAAAAATTTAAATATATTTCCCTCTAAAGCTCCAAACAATAAGTTGGCTCTACCATCTACATTTAAAACACTTTCTTCGTATTTATTTTTTTATTTTCTTTTTATGCGCCGCTGCAACAGCATCTTTCAATTTATAAGTGCCTTGATCGGTAAATAAGTCTGAAAACCGTGCAAACTCTTGGTCTGTAGGTATGCCAATTACCTCTCTTAGTTTGGTATTGTCTTTTTTGATATAAATAAAAGGTACAAAATACCAAGCTCTAGGACTTATTACCATGGATACCAAAACCTGATCGGCATCCATATTTTTATAGGTATCTTTTTTACTTACTTTACGCAACAGTTCAGAAGCAAAAGTATTTACAGGTTTCATTCTTCCACCTTCATCTTGAATTACCAATTCTCCAAACCTGTTGGCATGTTCTTGTTGAATAATTTGGTTGTTGATTAAAGAATCTATCGTTTGATATTGTCGGTTATGCGAACTATGATCCTCTTGCGCATAAGAAAATCCAAAAGATAAAAATGCTAAAATAGCGACCAACTTTGCTTTTTTCTTTTTTACTTTTTCCAAGTTTTTTCTTAAGAAACCAAACCTAGTTGATTTTAAAAACAGAGACCAAACTAATCCTAAAAACAATAAAAAATAACCAATATAAGTAGTCCACGTACCTAACATATCATGGTTAACCGATAAAAAGGTTTGTTCTACCTCACCAGAATCGTTATAACTAGATTGAAAAAATCGATAACCTTGATAATCTAATACATGGTTCATAAAAATTCTAAAATCAAATTCTTTGGCATTTGGCTTGTCAATAACCGTAATCTCACTTGCATAGGATTTTGGGCTCATTGAACCTGGATACCTCTCCAACTGAAAATCTCTTAGCTTAACCGAGAAGGGTAATTTAATTTCTTTAGAACCATAACCAATTCTAAAGTTTAAACCATCTTGGGTAAAAATAAGCGGCGCATTAGAGCTTAATGCACTACCAAATAATTGCTTTGTTTCTTTACTATTTTCTGTAACTACCTCAATTTCTAATAAATCTTGTGGGTGTTCCTCTTTATCTCCCGATACCATTTCCATTTTACCTTTTACCGCTGGCTCTGGAATTACAAATTGTAGATTTTTTATTTGGTATAGTGACCTTAAATGAAACGCTTGGATAGAATCTTTCACTACGATTCCTTGGCTTTGTGAAGCCATTACCATATAAGAACCATTATAAGGAGATTGAATTTTTAAACTATCATTTTCAGTAAAAATATTGATGGCATTTGCTGTAGGATTTTCATAAGAAACCAAAACATTATGCATATTTAAAGTTTGTCCTTCCTTGATATAATGATCGTGACGACCGCCTCCACCAGATTCTACAATTTTTAAATACTTATCGCCATTTTCATCAGGATGTAGTGTTTCGTACGCATTGGCTATATAATTTACATAATTTATACTTACAGGTTTTCCTTTAAAATCAGTATCAATTTTAAAATTATTGCCACCTTCTATGGTATACAAAAAATTAGTTACCGCAGCTATAAAATTAGAAGAATGTGCAGGTTTTTTAGCAAAAAGCATATGCTTAAAAATTGGTGTTTTTTGCTCTTTATTATCATCAATATGTACATTTAAATATGCTTTGTCAGACAACATCACATCTGTAGTTTCATTTTCATAAATGGGCATAATACCTTCATAACTGATATATCTAGTAATTCCCGCTCCAAGAATGATAAAAACGAATGACAAATGAAAAAGTAAAACCGTGAATTTTTCCTTTCTAAGTAAATTGTATTTTTTAATGTTACCAATAAAGTTGAGCATAAAAATAAGTAATATGCCTTCAAACCACCAAGTATTATAAATCAGTGCTTTTGCGGTTTGGGTACCAAAGTCGTTTTCAATAAAGGTCGCAATTGCCATTGCCACACCATACAACAAGAATAAAATACCTGTTAATCTTGTGGAAAACAGAATGTTATATATTTTTTTCATATCAAAATAAGCATTGTTCTTTCAGTGGGCGAAGTTACTAAAAATTGCAGGAAAGGCGGTGTTAGAATTACTAAATTATCGATAAAATATAGGGTAAAAATTACTTGTACAGAAATTTAAAAATTGCACAAATTAACTTATACGCATTAGCCAACTTATAAAGCCTGGAATAAATTTATTAAACCAAACACAGATAGCCATCATTACAGGTTTAATCACAATATTTGCCCTTCTATGTATGGTGTTTAAAATAATTTTACCACTCTCTTCTGTAGTCATGGTGGGCATGATAAAATTTACAATCTTAGGTATTCTTTCTTCACTTACTGGATTATTAGTAAAATATGGAGAATCTACCTTACCAAAAGCAATCATTGAAACATCTATGTTACTACCATGCAAATCTGCTTGTAAAGATTTTGCAAAACCTAACATGGCCCATCTTGCAGCAGTATATCCTGTTGCTCCAGGAAATGCAAAAAAACATGCCGCAGAATTGATAATGATAAAATGACCTGAGCCTCTCACCAACATTTTATCATAAAATGCTTTGCAGGTATAAGCAGTTGCTAAATATGGTGAAGCCATGGTTTCTTGATAATGTTCTATACTGGCTTCTTTTAAAGATAACCACTCTCCTGCGCCTGCACTATTTACCACTATATCTGGTAAACCAACTTCATTTATAATCTTACTTGCTGTTTCTTGTACGGCTGTTGCCGAAGTTAAATTGGTTGAGTAATAATGTGCTGTAGCACCTTTTTTAGTCAATTCTGCAGCGACTTCTTTTAGCTTAGCAACGCTTCTTGCTTGTAATACAATAATTGCACCACTTTGCACAAGTTGCAAAGCAGCAGCTTTACCTATACCACTTGAACCTCCTGTAATTAGTATAATTTTATTTTTTAAGTTCATTTATCTACTTCCCAAAAATAAAAATTACTTTCTTTATTCAATTGAAAACCAGTTTTAGGATACAATTGGTTTCCTATTTTGTTTGATATTTCAGTTTCTAAAAGCAAACCGCATGACTCGGTATTTCTTGCCAATTCTTTAGCTTTTGCTATCAATTTTTTAGAAATACCATTACCTCTAGCATTCTTCTCTACAAATAAATCATTTAACAACCATAGTTTTTGCATACGAGTAGATGAAAATATGGGATACAACTGTACAAATCCCATCAAGTTATTTTGGTCGTTTTCACAAACAAAAATAACAGATTGTTTATTTTCAATTCTAGCTTTTAAAAATTGCATTGCTGCTTCTAAATCACCCTTTTTTCTATAAAAAACTCTATAATTATCAAATAATTTTGCTAAAAGATTTACATCAGATAACAAAGCCTTTCTTACCATAAGTTATTATTTTATTGCCTAACTCAAAAAATTAATTATTCGGTAGCATTTTTAAAAGCTTCCACCCCTCCAACTATAGGAATACTAATGCTTGTTTGATTTAAATCTACAGTTAACTCAGTACCTGGTTTTGGCCAAAGCGTAAATTCTCTATCACTGGAAAAAATCATCAACCCAATTTGTTGTCCTGCAGGAATTACTTGATCATCGGGTTGCAAATCAAAAGTCATTTCATAAAACTTTCCTGGTTTTAAAGGTTTACTTTCGGTTAAAGATTTATCATTTTGTAAATCTGCCCAACCACGGGTAATAATATTATCTGTAATTTTGGTTTTCCAGTTTTTAGTCCAAGGTAAAGAAACCAACCAAACCGATAAATTCGCAGCAGCTTTACTACTAGCAACTTTTACTTTTATTTTTGCAATTCCAGATATATGAACATCCTTGGTAAACTTTGGTGTTACGTAAATCAAGCGGTGATTGGTGTTTTCGGCTTCTGCCAAAGCAGATCCCGAAAAAGAAACATTATCTACTAAAGTTTCTGATTTTTGATTAGGCATTTGCTTTAAGCTCAACCCGCCTCTTTCTGGAGCCCCACCAGATAAAAACAATTGCACTGGTTTTGCTTCTGGATTAGGGTAATTTTTATAAGGTGTTGGATTTTCTTTTTTATCATTTTCTCTAACAATCCATGCTCTATTTTGTTCTTTCTCTATACCATTATCTACGCCGTGCAAATATTTGGTAAACCATTTGTTCATAAGGTGTATGGGTGGTGGCCCTCCATGTCCATTTTGATGGTAGTATACCATGGTTGGCAAACCCATTGATTTGGCTTTTGCATAAATTCTATAACTATGTTCTGGCATTACATTCCAATCGTTAAAGCCGTGCGACATCAATAAAGCAGCCTTCATTCCTTCCATTTGATTTAAATAATCTCTTCCTGCCCAAAAATCATTATAATCTCCTTTAATCCTATCCATACCATTTGCCATTTCGGTATCTCTTACTACCTTATTGCTATATGCTCGTTTAGATTCGTCACCACTATGGATAAAATCATAAAGCACATCAATATCTTCTCCTAAATAACCACCAGGACTTCTAATCAACCCATTAGATCTGTAATAATGGTAGTAAGAAGTATTTGGAGCAATTGGAATAATAGCTTCTAAACCTTCTACTCCTGTAGTTGCCGCTGCTATTGGTAGTGTACCGTTGTATGAAGTTCCAGTCATTCCCACTTTTCCAGTTGACCAATATGCTTTTACCGTTTCATTTCCTTCACGGGAAGTGTAACCAGGAATTCTACCACACAACCAATCAATTACAGCCTTTGGTGCCAAAGATTCATTTTTACCCCCAACGGTTGGCGAACCATCCGACAATCCTGTTCCTGGAGAAGAAGAATGAACATCGTACAACAGCTCGAAAAAGAGCA
>JAUIAA010000046.1 GCA_030425715.1 Bacteroidia bacterium
ATCGTTAATTACACCACCTCCAAACGAATATTTTTGAATTAATTCTTTAGCAAATGCATTGCGATTAGAAAAAACATAAAAAGCTAAAGGTTTTTCAAAATTACTAATAGTTGTATCTATTTCTTTTTCATCTTTATATGAAATTATTGGTAAGATGGGACCAAATATTTCATCTTGCATCACTTCACTTTCCAAAGAGGGGTTATTTATTAAAGTAGGCGCAATGTACAAATCCGCAACATTTGTATCTCCACCAAATAAAATATCTTGATTATCTATCATTCTCGATAATCTCTCAAAGTTTTTTTGGTTAATAATTCTAGGGAAATCAGTTGAATTTTGTGGGTTTTTACCATATGCTTTTTCTAATTCTACGGTAAAATAATTTACAAAATCATTTTTTACTTTTTCATCAATAAGAATATAATCTGGTGCAATACAGGTTTGCCCGCCATTTAAAAATTTACCCCAAACCAATCTTTTTGCTGCTAATTTTATATTCGCACTATGCTGAATAATACAAGGACTTTTTCCTCCTAACTCTAAAGTAACAGGAGTTAGGTTTTTGGCAGCAGCTTGCGCAATAATTTTACCAACAGGCACACTTCCAGTAAAAAAAATATAATCCCAGCGTTGTTCTAGTAATTCTTTTGAAACTTCTACACCACCTTCTATTGTTGCAATATAATTTTTATCAAAAACACTTTCAATAATCTTTTTAACTACTTTACTTGTATTTGGAGTAAGTTCAGAAGGTTTGATAATTGCAGTATTCCCAGCAGCAATAGCACCAATTAATGGAGAAATTGCCAATTGAAATGGGTAGTTCCACGGTGATATAATCAATACAGTTCCATAAGGTTCTTTATATATCTTACTCCAAGAAGGAAAGTTGAGCATACTTGGTAAAACCGTTTTTGGTTTTGCCCAAGAATTCAGTTTGCTTATGGCCAAATCTAACTCGGCAAGAACTACACCAATTTCTGTAGCATAGGATTCAAATTCAGATTTTTTAAAATCGCTAAAAAGTGCTTGTTTAATTTTACTTTCGTGATTTAAAATGGCATTCTTTAATGTTTTTAATGCATTTTTCCTAAAAGATAAATTTTTGGTTTCTTGTTGTAAAAAATATTTTTTTTGATTTGCTACTAACTTAGGAATATCCACGACTAAACGATCTTATTGATTAGAGCCATAAACCAAACCAATGGGTCTGTTTTACAGCTTTAGATTTCCAAATATAGTCAATTCAAAAAATTAATTCCTAAATAATAGTAGATTGCCCTAAATTGATATTCTCAATATGGTTTAACACACTTTTTTTATCAATGATATAATCCGCAATAAACTCACCAACATCTGAAGTTCTAGCAAATTTTTGTGTCGCATTTATATCTTTCGTAGTAATATTTAGTTCTATTGATTTTTCAACCGCATTTTTAATTGCATCTGCTTCTTCGTGCAAATTAAAATGCTCTAACAACATGGCTGCAGATAATATTGCCGCCAAAGGGTTTGCTGTATTTTTTCCTTTTGCTTTCGGAAAAGAACCGTGGATGGGCTCAAATAAAACCGAATTTTCTCCAATAGATGCCGAAGCCAATAAACCAATAGATCCTGAAATTACACTAGCTTCGTCTGATAAAATATCTCCAAACATATTTTCGGTAAGAATTACATCAAATTGTCTAGGGTTTACAATAATTTGCATGGCAGCATTATCCACAAATAAAAAGTTTAACTGCACATCAGGGTATGCTTTGGCAATTTCTTTTACCCTTTTTCGCCATAAACGAGAAGTTTCTAATACATTGGCTTTATCTACTAAAGTCAATTTTTTACGTCTTGATTTTGCAGCTTTAAAGGCTAAATGTGCAATTCTATCTACCTCAAAATCATTGTAAACACAGTTATCCGAAGCGCTTTTTCCATCTTCACTAACATTTTTATCTCCAAAATAAATACCTCCTGTTAATTCTCTATAAATCACAAAATCGGTATTTTTAATAATTCGTTCCTTAATAGGAGATTTATGTAACAATGGCTCAAAAGTGGTTAATGGGCGAATATTAGCAAAAAGCCCTAAGCTTTTTCGAAGTTTCAATAAACCTTGTTCTGGCCTAACTTTTGCATCTGGGTTGTTGTCAAATTCTGGATCGCCAATAGCGCCAAAAAGAACAGCATCTGAAGCTTGACATAACTCCAATGTATTGTTTGGTAGTGGGTTGCCATTCTCTTTAATTGCACTTGCGCCAACTAGAGCCGAGGTGAAATTAAATGTATGATTAAATTTCTTTCCAACTGCACTCAAAACATTAACTGCTTGAGTTGTTATTTCTGGACCAATTCCATCGCCACCTAAAACTGCAATATTTAATTTCATTGTATTGGATATTTAAGCTTCTACTTTAGTTTTTAAGATTTCACAAACTTTAATAATTTCGTGAATATCTTGATCTTCAATTTCTTTTTTCTTATCTGCAAAGTTCAGAAATTCTGGGTAAACTTTATCCAATTCTATTTTAGTTAATTCATAACCTAAATTTTTTGCTCTATAAGCTAAAGCAGCTCTACCACTTCTTGCGGTTAAAACTATAGAAGATTCTGTAACACCAACATCTTCAGGATTCATAATTTCATAGGTTTCTCTATTTTTAATCACACCGTCTTGATGAATTCCAGAGCTATGTGCAAAAGCATTATCGCCAACCACAGCTTTGTTGGGTTGTACTGTAATTCCCATGTGCTGTTGCACCAATTGGCTAGTGTCAAATAACAATTGCGTATTGATATTTGTATCTAAATTTAAATAAGGATGTTGTTTTAAAATCATTACTACTTCCTCCAAGGCCGTATTACCAGCTCTTTCGCCAATACCGTTAATGGTACATTCAATTTGCCTTGCTCCATTTTGTACACCAGCAATAGAGTTGGCTGTTGCTAAACCTAAATCGTTATGACAATGGCAAGAAAGAATTACATTTTCAATACCTTTTACATTTTCCTTTAAATATTTGATTTTAGCTCCATATTCTTCTGGTAAACAATAGCCAGTTGTATCGGGTATATTTAAAACGGTTGCACCAGATTTTATAACTTCTTCACAAACTTTTGCTAAAAAAGCATTGTCGGTTCTACCGGCATCTTCGGCATAAAACTCAATATCTTCTACAAAAGTTTTGGCATATTTAACGGCATCCTTGGCACGTTCAATAATTTTTTCTGGAGAAGAATTAAATTTGAATTTAATATGCGACTCTGATGTGCCAATACCTGTATGAATTCTAGGCGTTTTAGCATATTTTAATGCAGCCGCTGCTGCGTCTATATCTTTTTTATTGGCTCGGGTAAGTCCACAAACGGTAGCATTTTTCACCAATTTTGAAATTTCAACTACCGAATTAAAATCGCCAGGACTTGAAATAGGAAATCCAGCTTCAATCACATCAACACCCAGTAAATCTAGCCTTTCTGCAATAATTAACTTTTGTTCCGTATTTAATTTGCAACCTGGTACTTGTTCACCATCTCTTAAGGTGGTATCAAATATTTGGACTCGATTTGTACTCATTATTAAATTTTTTTTATCACTTTTGAACTATCAAATTTAATTTGATTGCAACAGGTAAATAAGGTAATTTTAATTTCATTACTATATTCAAGATATTTCTGCCTAGGTTAAGTTATACATAAACAGCTAGTTACAAACGTATTATTACGATGTCTATGGAAAAAAATGATGCACTTTTTTTATTGGTAAAATCTTTATCTAAATCAGAAAAAAGACAATTTAAATTGTATGCTGGGAGACTTGGTGGAAATTCTGAAAAAAACTTTATGGCCTTGTTTTCTATTTTAGACAAAATGGAGCATTTTGACGAGAAAGTAATTTTGCAAAAAACCAATATTAAAAAACAGCAAATATCCAATTCAAAAGCACATTTATACAAACAAATCTTAGTGAGTTTAAGGTTGAATCCATTTCATCAAAATAATAAAACACATATTAGAGAGCAATTGGATTTTGCTATTATTTTGTATAATAAAGGCTTACATAAACAAAGTTTAAAAGTGCTCGATAAAGCTAAAAATATGGCACTTTCTAACGAAGAACACAATTTAGCTTACGAAATTGTTGAGCTTGAAAAAACAGTAGAATCTCAGTATATAACCCGTAGCTTAACCACTAGAGCGGATGATTTGGTTTTACAATCAGAAGAGTTAAGTACGAGAACGGTAATGTTAAGTAAACTCTCTAATTTATCTTTACAGTTATATAGCATGCTTTTAAAAAAAGGTTATGTGAGAAATGATACTGATTATGAAAAAGTGAAGTCCTATTTTGAAAACTATTTACCCAATTATAATTATAGGGAGTTAGGAATTAAAGAAAAGCTTTTTTTGTACAAAGCGTATTTGTGGTATAGCTTTATTACCCAAGATTTTGTATCCTGTTATAAGTATTCTCAAAAGTGGGTAGATCTGTTTTACGATTACCCTTTTATGAAAAAAAACAACCCAGTATTTTATTTAAAGGGAATTAACTATTTGTTGGAATCTTTATATCTTATCCAACACTTGACTAATTTCTCTAAAACTTTGCATTTTTTAGAAGAAGAAATAGAGGAGCATAATTTTTTATTAAATGACAATACTGAGTCTTTATCTTTTTTATACCTGTATTCCAATAAATTAAATCTTTATTTTTTACAAGGTGAATTTGAAGCAGGGGTAGCTTTTTTACCTGAGTTGTTAGAAAAACTAGAGCTCTATAGCGATAAAATTGATGCGCATCATATCATGATATTTTATTACAAAATTGCAAGTATGTACTTTGGCACAGGAAGATATGAGCTTTGCATTTTGTATTTAAATAAAATAATAAAAAATAAATCGTTAAAAATGCGTGACGATTTACTCTGTTTTACACGAATTTTAAATTTGGTGGCGCACTACGAAGCTGGATTAGACCAAAACTTAGATGTTCTAATCAAGTCAACGTATAAGTTTTTAATCAAAATGAATGAATTGCACGAGGTACAAAGAAAATTTATTTCTTTTTTAAAAAACCTAAGCAATATTTATCCGCATGAGTTAAAAAATGCTTTTAAGCAATTACATAAAGAATTAGAGGTGTACGAAAATCACCCTTATGAAAAGAGACTATTTATGTACTTAGATGTTTTGTCTTGGTTAGAAAGTAATATTGAAAATAAACCAGTGGCATCTATAGTAAAACGAAAAGCTTTGACCAAGTATAAATAATTTTTTTATATTTGCCGCTTCACAATATGAAAAATCAAAATTTAAATAACCCAAATATTGTCATTATTATTTCTCATCAGAAACGATAGGGATGTTTTGTGTTATACATAATAAATTTAAACCTCCCAAATATGGGAGGTTTTTTTTTGAGTTAAACCTTGTAAATAGAAGGCATTAAAGTACTGATAAACAATTAAATAAAATAATTATGAAGCTATTGAATGTTGTAAAATTAAAAAGGATAGAAAACCTTAAAGTATATACTACTTTAAATTTGAGGAATATATGGAGTTTAAAAAATAATTAACCCAAACGATTACATTTTGAATTAATGAAAAATCTAAATAAATATAGCAAACGCCTTACACAAGATGAAACCCAACCTGCAGCACAAGCCATGCTTTATGCAGTTGGATTGTCTGATGAAGATATGAAAAAGCCTCAAATTGGTATTGCTAGTACTGGTTACGATGGTAATCCGTGCAATATGCATTTGAATAATTTAGCTTCTCAAATAAAGTCAGAAGTAAATAAAATAAATCAAGTTGGTTTGATATTTAATACCATTGGTGTAAGCGATGGTATTTCTATGGGAACTCCAGGAATGCGTTACTCTTTACCTTCACGAGATATTATTGCTGATTCTATGGAAACAGTAGTTAATGCACAAAGTTACGATGCTCTAATACCAGTGGTAGGCTGTGATAAAAATATGCCAGGAGCAATTATGGCGATGTTACGATTAAACCGACCAGCATTGATGGTTTATGGAGGGACGATTGCTTCAGGTAATTATAAAGGAAGAAAATTAAATATCGTTTCTGCTTTTGAAGCATTAGGACAAAAAATTGCAGGAACAATAACAAGTGAAGAATACAAAGAGATAATAAAATCAGCTATTCCAGGTGCGGGGGCTTGTGGTGGGATGTATACTGCAAACACCATGGCATCTTCTATAGAAGCAATGGGTTTTGCATTACCTTACAATTCATCAATTCCGGCAGAAAATCCTTATAAAGAAACCGAAAGTGAAAGAATTGCAAAAGCAATTGATAATTTATTGCAATTGGATTTAAAACCATTAGATATTATTTCAAAAAAATCTATTGAAAATGCCATTGCTGTAGTAAATGCCTTAGGAGGTTCTACCAATGCAGTGTTACATTATTTAGCAATTGCACATGCTGCAGATATAGAGTTTACCTTAGATGATTTTCAAAAAGTAAGCGATAGAACTCCTGTAATTGCCGACTTGAAACCAAGTGGCGAATATTTAATGGAAGATGTTCACGGTATTGGAGGTACACCTGCAGTGATGAAATATTTGTTAGATAACGGTTATTTACATGGCGAATGTATGACCGTTACCGGAAAAACTTTGGCAGAAAATTTAAAAGATGTAGAGGCTTTAAAATTTGAAGAAAAGCAAGATGTTATTTACCCAAAAGAAAAAGCATTGAAAAGCTCTGGAAATATCCAAATTTTATTTGGAAATCTTGCAAGTGAAGGAGCGGTTGCAAAAATTAGTGGAAAAGAAGGAAATATTTTCGAAGGCAAGGCTGTGGTTTTTGATGGCGAACAAGATGCCAATGAAGGAATTGGGGCAGGGAAAGTTTCTAAAGGAGATGTGGTAGTAATTAGATATGTAGGTCCTCGCGGAGGTCCAGGAATGCCAGAAATGTTAAAGCCAACCTCTATGATTATGGGTGCTGGGCTAGGTAAAACAGTTGCATTGATTACTGATGGAAGGTTTTCTGGCGGAACACACGGTTTTGTCGTCGGTCATATCACGCCAGAGGCACAAAGTGGTGGCGTGATTGGATTAGTAGAAGATGGAGATATCATTACAATTGATGCTTCAAAAAACACCATTGATGTAAAACTAACCGAAGAAGAATTGGCAATAAGAAAAGCCAATTGGCAACAACCTGAATTAAAACATAAAAAAGGAATTTTATACAAATACGCAAAAACTGTTGCATCTGCTTCAGAAGGTTGTGTTACCGATAAGTTCTAAAAAAAACTTTGTAAAGCTATAGAGATATGGAAGTTATGCAAAAACAAAATAAAGAAATAAAACAAGAAAAGGCTATAAAAATAACTGGTGCCGAAGCAGTAGTAAAATGCTTGTTGGCAGAAGGTGTAGATTTAATTTATGGCTATCCAGGTGGCGCAATCATGCCAGTATACGACGAATTTTATAAATACCAAGACAAATTACACCATGTATTAACCCGTCATGAGCAAGGTGCTATACATGCCGCGCAGGGCTATGCAAGGGTTTCTGGTAAAGTAGGAGTTGCCATTGCAACTTCAGGCCCTGGTGCAACCAATTTAATTACAGGTATTGCAGATGCGCAAATAGACTCGACCCCTATTGTATGTATTACAGGTCAAGTAGCATCCCATTTATTAGGTAGTGATGCTTTTCAAGAAACAGATATAGTGAGTATTTCTACTCCAGTTACCAAATGGAATTACCAAATAACCAAAGCATCTGATATACCAGAAGTGATGGCAAAAGCTTTTTACATTGCAAAATCAGGTAGACCAGGACCAGTTTTAATTGATATTACTAAAGATGCACAATTTGGCGAATTGGATTTTATTTATAAAAAATGTTCCAATATTAGAAGTTATAATCCTTATCCAACAATCGATAATAGTCAAATTAGCGCTGCCGCAGAATTGATTAATAATGCCAAAAAACCAATGGTAGTTTGGGGGCAAGGTGTTGTTTTAGGAACTGCAGAAAAAGAATTTAAAGAGTTTATAGAAAAAGCAGGAGTCCCTTCGGCTTCAACAGTGTTAGGTCTTTCAGCTTTGCCGTCAGATCACGATTTACATGTAGGTATGGTTGGAATGCATGGCAACTACGCACCAAATGTTTTGACCAATGCATGCGATGTTTTAATCGCTATTGGTATGCGTTTTGACGATAGGGTAACGGGCAATTTAGCAACCTATGCAAAACAAGCCAAAATTATTCATTTTGAAATTGATCCAGCAGAGATAGATAAAAATGTAAAAACAGATATTGCTGTATTGGGAGATGTAAAAGAAACTTTAGCAAGTGTTCTTCCATTGATTAAGGAAAATAAGCATACCGATTGGCACCAAGAATTTAAAGATCTATATAAAGTAGAGTATGACCAAGTAATTCACGACCAGATAAATCCTACAAAAGAAGGGCTGACTATGGCAGAAGTGATGAAAATATTAAATCAGGAAACAAAAGGTGAAGCTGTGATTGTTTCTGATGTTGGTCAGCATCAAATGATTGCTTGCAGATATGCAAATTTCAAACAATCTAAAAGTAAAATTACATCAGGTGGTTTAGGCACCATGGGCTTTGCATTACCCGCTGCAATTGGAGCAAAAATGGCAGAGCCAAATAGAGAGGTAGTTGCCATTATTGGTGATGGTTGTTTTCAAATGACCATACAAGAATTGGGTACTATTTTACAAACCAAAACAGCCGTTAAAGTAATTGTATTGAACAATGAATTTTTAGGTATGGTAAGGCAATGGCAAGAATTGTTTTTTGATAGAAGATACGCATCAACAGTAATGACAAACCCTAACTTTGTTAAAATTTGCGAAGGTTATGGTGTACAGGCTAGAAGCGTTAAAAAAAGAGATGATTTGAATGAAGCAATTGCCGAAATGATTGCCTCAAAAGAATCTTATGTATTAGAGGTTATGGTAGAAAAGGAAGGAAATGTATTTCCAATGATTCCTACTGGATCTTCTGTTTCAGATATTCGTTTAAAATAAAATTAGCATGGAAAAAGAAATATATACCGTATCTATTTACACCGAAAACAATTTAGGATTGTTAAACAGAATTTCTGCAATTTTTTTAAGAAGACATATTAACATCAAAAGTTTAACGGTTTCTAATTCAGAAATAAAAAATGTTTCTAGATTTATTATCGTGGTAGAGGTAACAGAAGAACAGGTTCAAAAAATTCTTGGACAAATTGAAAAGCAGGTAGAAGTAATAAAAGCTTATTACCATACCAATGATGAGTGTATTTATATACAAACAGCACTTTTTAAAGTAAAATCAAATCTACTTTTTGACGAGCGTCAAATACAAAATATAATTAAAAACAGTAATGCACAAATTGTTACGGTTGCTCGAGAGTTTTTTGTAATTGAAAAATCTGGAAGACAAGAAGAAATTGAACAATTATACGAAGAGTTATTGCCTTTTGGCATTATGCAATTTGTAAGATCTGGTAGGATTGCAGTTACAAAATCCGAAATGAATATATCAAACATGTTAGAAATATTAAATTAAAATTAAAAAATTAAATGGCAAATTATTTTAACACCTTATCACTTAGAGATCAATTGGCTCAATTAGGAAAATGTAGATTTATGGATTCTTCAGAATTTGAAGCAGGTATAAATGCATTAAAAGGAAAGAAAATTGTAATTGTTGGTTGTGGTGCACAAGGGTTGAACCAAGGTTTAAATATGAGAGATTCTGGATTGGACATATCTTATGCTTTACGCGATAGTGCGATAGCAGAAAAACGCCAATCTTACTTAAATGCAAAAGAAAACGGATTTACAGTGGGTACCTACCAAGAGTTAATTCCAACTGCTGATGTGGTGAGCAATTTAACCCCAGATAAACAACATACGGCGGTGGTAAATGCTGTAATGCCTTTGATGAAAAAAGGGGCTACCTTGTCTTATTCTCACGGATTTAACATTGTAGAAGAGGGGATGCAAATTCGAAAAGATTTAACAGTAATCATGGTGGCACCAAAATGCCCAGGCTCAGAAGTTAGAGAAGAGTATAAAAGAGGTTTTGGAGTACCAACTTTGATAGCTGTACACCCAGAGAATGACCCGAATGGTGTAGGTTTAGAACAAGCAAAGGCTTATGCGGTGGCTACAGGTGGAGATAGAGCAGGAGTATTAGAATCTTCTTTTGTTGCCGAAGTGAAATCCGATTTAATGGGAGAACAAACCATTTTATGTGGTGTGTTGCAAACAGGTTCTATTTTAAGTTTTGACAAAATGGTTGAGCAAGGTGTCGACCCAGCTTACGCTGCAAAATTAATCCAATACGGTTGGGAAACCATTACAGAGGCATTAAAGCATGGCGGAGTTACCAATATGATGGATAGACTTTCTAATCCAGCAAAGATTAAAGCTTTCACGCTATCAGAAGAATTGAAAGATATTATGCGTCCTTTATTCCAAAAGCACATGGACGATATCATGTCTGGAGCATTCTCAGAAGGGATGATGACTGATTGGGCAAATGGAGATAAAGATTTATTAAACTGGAGAGCAGCAACTGGAGAAACGGCTTTTGAAAAAACGGCAATTACCGATAAAGAAATTGCGGAGCAAGAATATTTTGATCATGGCGTATTAATGGTTGCTTTTGTAAGAGCAGGAGTAGAATTGGCTTTTGAAACCATGACAGATGCTGGTATTATTGAAGAATCTGCTTACTACGAATCTTTGCACGAAACACCTTTAATTGCCAATACTATTGCCCGCAAAAAATTGTATGAAATGAATGCAACAATTTCGGATACAGCAGAGTATGGGTGCTATTTGTTT
>JAUIAA010000047.1 GCA_030425715.1 Bacteroidia bacterium
AAAAAACGAATAATATCTTTTGGTGTTTGTCTTCCACAACCTTCTGCTATATTAGAAGGGACAGAAACTGAACTTCTTCTAATTTGATTTGTCATTCCGTATATTTCTTCTTTTGGGAACTCATTAGTTAATACATAAACTTTATTAGCCAGTTTTCTAGCTTCTATCCAAACATCGAGTTCTGAATATGATTTCATCTTTCGCTATTTACAAACAGTTAATAACCAGCAACTAACAACCAGTAACCAGTAACTAATCTCGATTTGTTTTTTTTCTGTCTTACCCATTAAACATAATGTTCAACTGTTGGAAAAGGTTGGTAAAAATGATGTAACAATGCTTTCCAATTTTGATATTCTTTTGATTTTCTAAATCCTACTTCATGATCTTCTATCGTCTCCCAATGCACCAATAAAAGATACTTGTCTTCCTTTTCTACACATTTTTTTAGCTCATGTGAAACAAATCCTTTTTGCGATGCTATAATTCCTTTTGCTTTTTCAAAGTTTTTCTCAAAGGCAACAGATTGTCCTTTTTTAATATCTAATATTGCTACTTCTAAAACCACTATTCTGCTGGTATTAATCTTTTTCTCGGTTTGTATTTTTTTGCTAACTCCGCTATTGCGGAAATATGTTCTGGAGTGGTACCACAACAACCACCAATTATATTAATTAAATTTCTTTTTAAATATTCTTCAATCTGTGCTGCCATCTGTTCTGGGGTTTCGTCATACTCTCCAAAAGCATTTGGCAATCCTGCATTTGGATGTGCAGAAATAGCAAAATCTGTTTTTCCAGCAATTGCCTCTAAATGTGGTTGCAACAAATTAGCTCCTAAGGCACAATTAAAACCGATGGTTAGCAGTGGAATATGAGAAACCGAAATTAAAAATGCTTCTGCGGTTTGCCCTGAAAGTGTTCTCCCACTAGCATCGGTAATGGTACCACTTAGCATAATAGGTATGTCTATATTTCGCTCTTCTTTTACTTCTTCAATAGCAAATAAAGCCGCTTTGGCGTTTAAAGTATCAAATACCGTTTCTACCAATAATAAATCTACACCTCCATCTACCAATGCTTGCACTTGTTGTTTGTACACTTTACGTAAATCATTAAAATTTACTTCGCGATATCCTGGATCGTTTACATTTGGCGACATACTTGCCGTTTTATTTGTAGGGCCAATAGATCCTGCAACAAACCTTGGTATTTCTGGTTCATTCGCTGTAAATTCATTGGCTACTTCTTTGGCAATTTTAGCAGATTGGTAGTTTAGTTCATACACATAATCTTCTAAATTATAATCGGCCATACCAATGGTTGTACTAGAAAAAGTATTGGTTTCTACAATATCGGCTCCTGCTTCGAAATATTTTTTATGAATTTCTTTGATAGCCCATGGTTGGGTAATGGATAACAAATCGTTATTACCCTTTAAAGGCATATCAAAATCTTTAAACTTTTCACCTCTAAAATCTTCTTCGCTAAAATTGTATTGTTGTAGCATGGTTCCCATGGCGCCATCTAAAACCAATATTCTTTTTTCTAATTCTTCTTCTATTCTACTCATTTCAAATTATTTACTCCTGTTCTAAAATTTCGAGTATTTGCATTAGGGATTGTTGCGATATCCTTTTTTGTAAAAAAGATTTAGCAAAAAAGCCCGACCGCTTTGCGGTAATGCCCAAATAAGTATATCAATAAAGTATAAGCAATTGAATTCTGTAAAGAATCTTGGTTATCTATCCGTGATTTGTAGTAAAATCAAAGGTAGAATGTAGCACCTACTTGTAAAAGGGTTGCCAAGGCTTCAACGGTTCTAATCCCTCAGCCTTTCTTGATAACTATGTTTAGGAAATTAATGAACGATGCTGCAAAGAAACGCAATTAATTGGCAAATACCCAATTTTTAAATAGATTTTGGCAATCCATTGCGCTTTTTAACACCTATTATTACTTGCTATTCTGGTGCCAATTCCAGTTTTAATCCGTCCATTTCTGGATGTATATGTAATTGGCAACCTAAACGGCTATTCTCTTCTACATGAAAAGCCTGATCTAACATATCTTCTTCGTCATCACTTTTTTCAGGTAACTCATGATCAGATTGCACGTAGCATTGACAGGAGGCGCACATTGCCATTCCTCCACAGGTTCCTTCTACTGGTAATTCATACGATTTACACAGCTCCATTACATTCATATTCATATCTGTAGGTGCTAACAATTCGTGGTCAACCCCTTCTCTATCTTTTATGTAAATGGTAATATCAGACATTAAGCTAAACTTTTTACTACTGCTTTTTTGGCTTCTTTTTTGGTTCCATCAAAACCTTCTACACCACCAAC
Source organism: Bacteroidia bacterium (assembly GCA_030425715.1). Taxonomy (GTDB): domain Bacteria; phylum Bacteroidota; class Bacteroidia; order Flavobacteriales; family Flavobacteriaceae; genus Lutimonas. Next base: position 2,352 of record JAUIAA010000047.1, read on the forward strand.
AGTTGTGTATTTCATTACAAATTTCTTATCTGGATTGATTCTTTGGTAAGCATATTGAATGGCGATAGTAGCTTCGTGAAAACCGCAAAGAATCAATTTTAATTTACCTGGATAGGTATTCACATCACCCACCGCAAAAATACCTGGTATATTGGTTTGGTAATCTAATGCATTGTTTACTTTGATAGCATTTTTCTCAATTTCAAGCCCCCAATTCCCGATTGGACCAAGTTTTGGTGCTAAACCAAATAATGGGATAAAATGATCGGTTTCTAACAGTAAGTCACCTTCGGTTTTATGCTTAATCGTTAGACTTTCAACTTTATCTTGACCATGAATTTCTTTTACTTCGGCTTCGGTAATCAAATTAATTTTACCCAATTTTGCCAATTCTGCCACTTTTTCTACAGAATCTAAAGCACCTCTAAATTCATTTCTACGGTGTACCAACGAAACTTCGCTTGCAACATCGGCTAAAAAAATAGACCAGTCTAAAGCGGAATCTCCACCACCTGAAATTACCACACGTTTGTCGCGATACAATTCAGGGTCTTTGATGATATATTCTACTCCATTATCTTCAAAATTAGCAATATTCGTAATTGGTGGTTTTCTTGGTTCGAAAGAACCTAACCCACCAGCAATAATAATTGCTTTTGCTAAATGTGCAGTACCTTTATTGGTAGTTACGATAAACGAACCATCTTCTAGTTTTTCAATATTTTCTGCTCTTTCTCCTAAGGTATAACCTGGTTGAAATGGCTTTATTTGCTCGGCAAGATTATCAATCAAATCGCCTGCCAATACTTCTGGAAAAGCAGGAATATCGTAAATTGGTTTCTTTGGATAAATCTCGGCACATTGCCCACCTGGTTGTGGTAAAGCATCAATTAAGTGACATTTTAATTTTAAAAGTCCCGCTTCAAAAACAGTAAACATTCCTACTGGTCCCGCTCCTATGATAAGTATATCTGTTTTAATCATTTTTCTATTTTTTCAGTTTGCAAATTTCGTAATTTATTTAGTACAACCCCTTACAGAATCGTTTATATTTTTTATAAAATCTTGTTAATTTTAATGCATCATGGAAGACTCCTTTTGCATATTGGTTTGTTTCTTTATTTCGCAATAAAAAGAACGAAGTTTATGGCTCTCTCTCACTACTTCTCCTATAACAATAATTGCTGGTGAACTTAATTTTTTAGATTTTACCTCTTCGCTGATAGAATTAATCGTGCCTATACCAATATGCTCATTTAAAGTAGTTCCGTTTTGGATGATTGCAACAGGAGTTTCGCCTTTATTTTCGTTTTGAAAAACGGAAACAATTTCGTTCAATTTTTTCATTCCCATCAAAATCACTACGGTTGCTGTTGATTTTGCTGCCAAATGTGCATCTTTACTCAATTTATTTTTTGAAGTAGTACCAGTTACTACCCAAAAACTTTCGGATATACCTCTTTTGGTCAAAGCAATTCCTAGATTGGAAGGTACCGCTATGGCGGAAGTAATTCCTGCAATATTTTCAGTTTCTAGTCCAAAACTTTCGGCATATTCTATTTCTTCTGTTCCTCTTCCAAAAATAAAAGGGTCTCCACCTTTTAATCGAACTACATGACCATATTGAAATGCATTTTGTACAATCTTTTCATTAATTTCGTCCTGAGTAAAGGTATGCAACCCTACTCTTTTTCCTACAAAAACTTTTTTCGCATTTGGAGCGTACTCTAATAACTCTCTATTGATTAGGGCATCGTATAAAACCACATCAGCACTGGCCAAAGCTTTTACTCCTTTTACTGAAATCAAATCTGGATCTCCTGGCCCGGCACCTACTAAGGTTAATTTTGGTGTTTTTTTATTTCTCATTTTCTAAAGCTTTAGCCCTTAGGGCATCTATAATATGGTAAAATTGTTTCGCATCTTCCAAATAATTTTGCGCAAATAATTTTGTTGGCTCATTTTTATTTAGTTGGTAAACCAAATCGGAAAAAGAGGTATTCAATTCAATTATTCCACTTTCTACAAATGTTTTGTCAAAATCGCTAATAATACCTTTTTGTGTATTGGTTTTGATTTCGGAATCAATAAGCACCGCTTTTGCAGTATTGATCATAGAGGTATAGGCATGATAAATACTATCCGCATACTTATTTTGTGATAAGGCATTTTTAGCATTTTCAATTTTCTCCTCACTTTCAAATAACAGAGTACTTACCAAATCTATTACTACTCCTGCACATTCTCCTACTCCTATGGCTTTTATATAAGCTTCTTTATGCCCCCAATCCACAAAATCGCTTTGGGTTAAATTGGTCGTATCTGCCAAAGGTTTTAATAAATTGTAAAAATACTTTTCGCCTTGTGCATCATAATAATGCAAAAAAGACTCATATCCTTCTTTGTTTTGGTCATAATCATTCAATAAAAACCTTAAAGCTTGATCTCCTCTTTTACTTGGTATTTTAATTACTTTATCAGCAAATCTACCTTCTCCATTTCCCAAAATACCTCCACCTAATAAAATTTGTAAGGCAGGAGCGGTGAATTTACCTGATTTAATAGACATTCCTTGAAATCCGATATGCGCCATATTATGCTGTCCGCAGGCATTCATACAACCACTAATTTTTATGGCAATTTCTTTATTGTGGATATAATGTGGGTATTCTTCTTTCAACACTTTTTCCAATCGATCTGCAATACCTGTACTACTTGCAATGCCTAAATTACAGGTATCGGTACCAGGGCAAGCAGTTATATCTTGCGTACTAGCATAACCCAATTCTGCAAAGCCTAACTTTTTTAATTCTGCATAGAAAAAAGGTAACAATTCTTCTCGTACATGACGTACTAAAATATCTTGACGCAAAGTAAAACGTAATTCATTTCCAGCATAATCACGAATTAAATCTGCCAACAAACGAGCCTCTTTGGTGTAAAAATCGCCTAAGGGAACTTTGATACCTACGGCATATAAACCTTCTTGTTTTTGTTGGATTACATTTAATTTTTTCCAATCTGCAAATCTAGCTTGATCAGTAATTACCACTTCTGGGATTTCTACTTCAGGCAAAACAATTGGTTGATCAAAAGCAGTAGTATCAATGGGTACAGATTTTTCTGGAACCGCAATTTCTTCTTGCTTGGCTAAGTCTAATAAACCTTGAATACCAAATTCCTTTAACAAAAATTTCATTCTTGCTTTGGCTCTTTTATTGCGCTCGCCATGACGATCAAACACTCTTACAATAGAGTTGATAAAAGGCAATAATTTATCGGTTTCTAAAAATTCAAAAGCAACCTCTGCTTCTTTTGGTTGTGAACCTAAACCACCACCAACTAAAACTTTAAAGCCACGAACTTGTTTGCCGTTGATCTCTTTCACTTTTGCAATTACACCAATATCATGAATATAGCTAATGGCCAAATCTTCATCAGTATTTGAAAAAGAAATTTTAAATTTTCTTCCCATTTCTTGACTGATAGGGTTTCTTAAAAAATATTGAAAAGTGGCGTGCGCATAAGGCGAAACATCAAAAGGTTCGTTAATATCAATCCCTGCTGTTTCAGAAGCTGTTACGTTTCTTACCGTATTTCCACAAGCTTCTCGAATGGTAATATCGTCTTTTTCTAGTTCCGACCACAACTCTGGTGTTCTATCAATACTTACATAGTGAATTTGTATATCTTGACGTGTAGTGATGTGTAATCTCCCTCTTGAATATTCATCTGATACATCTGCAATTCGATGCAACTGCTCCGAAGTAACTTTACCAAAAGGCAATTTAATTCGAATCATTTGCACTCCAGGTTGACGCTGTCCGTAAATACCTCTTGCCAAACGCAAACTACGAAATCCGTCTTCGTCAATTTTACCATCTTGAAACAAACGGATTTTACGTTCTAAATCTATGATATCTTTTTCTACAACTGGATTTTCAATTTCTGTTCTAAAACTCTGCATAATTTTTTATTGTAGGTGAATGCCACATTCTCTATTTTTAAGTGCCTTTGTAGGATCAAAATAGGATTCGTTTTTTGGTAAATTAAGTACTTCTAAATAGTTATCTAACTCAAAATCTGTCCAATAATAAAACGGACTTACCTTTAAAATACCATCTTTACTATAGCTTAAAATATCTTTATTATTTCTGTATTCCGTTTGTCTAACTCTAATATTGGTAAACCATACCTTTGGTTGATGTTCAGCCAAAGCCCTTTTAAAAGGTTCTAGTTTTACAATTTCGGTAAATTCGGCATGCTTCGGATCGTTTACTTCAGGTATACCTATGGTTACGTCAGTAAATGCAGAAGATTGGAGGGGAACATACATGTCCACATTTAAATCAAAACGATTTATCAATTCCGTTGCATGCCGATATGTGTTGGGTGTATTATAACCTGTATCACACCAGATTACTTTAATATTTGGGTCTAAATCGTGAAATGTACTTAGCAAAACTGCAGAGTAAATTCCAAAACTAGTAGTTACTATCTTTTTATCTGTTAGATGTAAAGCCCATTGTACAATTTCTTCAGGTCTTTTATTTCTAAATTCTTTATTTAACTTTTCTATGTCTAAGTTTTGTAATTGCTGATTCATATTTTGCATTAATTTAAAAACTATTACCCTATCGGTTTAATAGATTATTATGCAAAGATATATTTAATTTTTAAAATTTAGCATAAAATCAATATTAAAATTTATTTTCCTATAGATTTAGTAGGTTAAACTAAATCTGCTAAGGTATTATTTCTAAAAACCTGAAGGGTGTTGTCTCTTACTTGAATCATTAATCTGTATACACTACAGCTTTTTTCATCTTTACAATCATCACACTTTTCATAGTAATTTAAGCTTACGCAAGGTACCAAAGCAATAGGACCTTCTAATATACGAATCACATCTGTCATAGGAATGTCAACAGGATCTTTTAACAAGTAATAACCTCCACCTTTGCCTTTTTTAGAGCCTAAAAACCCTGACTTTCTTAGAGTTAACAAAATACTTTCTAAAAATTTATGCGAAATATTTTCACTTTCTGCAATGGTAGCAATAGGAACTAACTTTACATCTTTTTGTCTGGCGATATAGGTTAAGGCCTTTAAACCGTATTTTGTTTTTTTGGATAGCATACGCGAATATAAAAAAATTTATCTCCATTTTAGCAATACTGCCATAAACATGATTAAAGATCTATATTAATGGTAATTCTTGTACCTTTTCCTTGAGAAGAACTGATAAAAATTCTACCATTGATATAATGAATTCTTTCTCTCATAAAAAACAATCCCATACCTACTCCATTTTCTTTGGTCTCCAGTAAATCCACATCAAATCCAACACCGTCATCATCAATCACAATACTCAATTTGTCTTTTGAATGACTTAAACTTACTATTATACAATTAGAATTGGCATATTTTAAAGCATTATTAACAGCTTCTTGCACAACACGATATAAATTAATTTCTACCAAAGAATCAAACCTACCATTAAATCCTGTTTTATTTTGAAAATAAATTTCTTTACCTGTAAAATTATGAAGTTGCTGAGCTAGTTTTTGTAAGGTAGCCACAATTCCAAAATCATGCAGCTCAGGCGGCGTTAAATTAAAGGTTACCGTTCTTACTTCTTTAATTAAACTGCTCAACAAGCCTTTTAGTCTATCTACCTTTATTTGTGCTTTTTCGGTGTTATTTACATCTATTGCCTCTAAATTAAATTTTAATGCGGTTAGGGTTTGCCCAATGCCATCATGTATATCTTTAGCAATTCTTTTTCGCTCTTCCTCTTGGGCTTCAACAATTTGACTTGCTTGATTTTTCTGCGATTGTATTTCGCGTTCAAACTTTTGTTTATTGAGCTTATCTATTTCGTTCTGACTTTCTTTTCTAACGGTAATATCATTACATAAAATAAGTGCATTTTGGTCATTATTCATTTGATTCATTGAAATGATAGAAACTTCTAACCAAATTTTTCGACCCTTTAAAGTGGTAATTGGAATTTCTTCAAACCATACCGTATTTTGCTTTCTTTCTAATAAATTTTTAAGCTTCTCTTGCTCTACCTCTTCAACTGTCAACAATTCTTCTATGGTAGCTGCAGCTGATGCAGTATCTACATCCAGTAGTTGGGCAAACTTTTTACTAATATGAATCACCTGATTGTCTTGCCCAATGCTAATGAATAATGCAGCATTGTCTATTGCATAATATAAGCCTTGTAATTCTTGAAGCAATGACTCTTTGGCTCGATAGAGATGATTGACCTGTGTTAGTTTATTCTCGGTTTTTTTCTGCGAAATAACCAACCTAGATATTAATTTTTTAATTTGAATGGTCAAAGGTTGAAACAAGAAAACACCTTCTAACAACAAAACGAGTAATACAATAAATAATAACACATAGTTGAGTTTTCTAAGGTTGGTAACCTTGGTTTTACTAAGGTGGTCTAACCTAAATACTATCTCGTCCATTTGATGGAGAAAATTTTGCTCTGCTTCTTTTAGCAGACTCAACTTTTTATAAACATTGGCAACATGACTTAAACTATCTTTTAAATAAAGTTCTTCAACAATATGGACCAATTCCTTTTGAGAAGCATTTAAGTTTAAAAATTGTTGTTTTAGTTTATCATCGTTCTTGGTAAGATCTCCTAAGGTATGTTGTACATCTTGTAGGTTTTCATGAGCTGTAGAAAATGTACTTACATTATTTTGTAAATTTTGAATATCTTTAGCCTGAACGGTTTTATCCTGATAAAGATACAGCGCCTCTTTTACAATTTTCTGACTCAACATTCTTTGCCTACCTGCAATATTGACAATTCGAGAATCGTTTAACTGATTTTTAAGCTGTTGCTGAGTTACAAATTGAATAAGAAGTAGTGTGACCACAATGATTATAATGGCCGTAAAATAAATTTTTCTAAATTTTTTAAAGGCTTGTAAATCTACATTATCTCTATCAGCAGTGTCTTGCATATTAGCTTGTAAATTAAGATATTGCTGCAGCAATCAAATCTTTAGCATCTTTACTAAAGTTTAATTCTAAGGCTATTTCATGGCCTTTCTCAGACATTTTAGCCCAAGTTTTTCTCAGGATATCTATCAATTTATCCTCGTCATATTTCTTCGAAAAACTTTCAAAATAATGTTCTAAAAACACCAAACATACCACATCTTCTAAAGTTTGTGTATCCTCATGTTTTTTCAATTGTTTTTTTTGAAGTAAAAACTTAACCTCATCAATTAAGTCTTGTTCGTAGCCCACTTCTTTTAAAATAGATTCAGCTTTTTTGGCGTGAAAAATCTTTAAATCCTGACGCCATTTTAAATAACCCACACGATTCATTTCATAATTATGACGGTCAATTTCCCAACGACAAATATGCTGGCATCTTACGGCTAGTTTTAAAGCTTCACTCGCATCAGGCCTAATACTGTTTAGTCGGTTTGTCATTCTAATGGCATAGAGCAACTCTTTAGGATAGCTTTTACCATTAAAATTCTCTTTATTTGGATCTGCTTCGTTGGCCAAATCAAATTTGGCGATGGCTTTATTAAATTTATCTGAATCACTCATTCTGGCTATTTAAAGCCAAATTTATTCAGAAAAACCTACATAGACAAAGCCATTGTCAATTTTAACTGGATAAACTTGTATCGCTTCGAGATCTCCATTTATATTTTCGCCAGTTTCTAAAGAGAAATTCTTTTTATGCATTGGGCATGCTACCTTAGGAATACCTTCATTATCACCTATCATACCCCGTGATAAAACCATCTCCATTTTATGTGGACAAGCGTTCTGACAAGCATACCATGCATTTTTTCTAGTAAAATTAAAAATTGCCACCTGCTTATCTCTGTATTTAATACAAGCACCTCCATTGGCAGGAAATTCGTCAACTGCTGCTGCTTTATACCATACTTTAACCTGTTCTGCAATTATGGCCTGATTAGTATTTAAAAAAGTTTCCATACGTTTAGTTTTAATTGATTAATTCCAAGGTTGTGGTTTTAGTTGATCTCTCATTGGTACAAATAAAATGTTATCATCTCTATCTTCGGTATTTACAAAATGTTTAAATCTGCTTTGCAATGACTCATCTTCAACCACTTGTTTCCATTCGCACTCATATGCATCTACCAACGATTGCATTTCTATTTCTAATTCATCCGCTAGATTCAAACTATCTTTAACAACAATGCTTTTTAATTGCTCTATACCGCCTTCTAGCTTTTCTAGCCAAGCTGCAGTTCGCATGAGCGGGGCTGCCGTACGGATATAATACATTAAAAACCTATCTAAATATTTTATACATGTTTCGCTATCAATTTGCTCTGCGAGCAATTGCGCATGTTTTGGTGTAGCTCCGCCGTTACCACATACATAAAGGTTCCAACCTCCTTCAACGGCAA
>JAUIAA010000048.1 GCA_030425715.1 Bacteroidia bacterium
AATATGTTATTTGGATTGTTCGTTTCTTGTTCCGTAAAAATAAAGAGAATGTTTGTCTATTTTTACATTAAATACTTCTTCAATAGATCTTTTGATATTTTCAATTCTAGGGTCGCAAAATTCAATGACTTCCCCAGTATCTGTTAAGATAATATGGTCGTGTTGTTTGTTAAAAAACGATTTTTCGTAATGGGCTACATTTTGACCAAATTGATGCCTTCTTACCAAACCGCACTCTAACAATAGCTCAATGGTATTGTATAAAGTGGCACGACTAACTCTGTATTTTTTGTTTTTCATTTCAATATAGAGAGTTTCTATATCGAAGTGTTCATCGTTATCGTAAATCTCTTGAAGTATCGCAAATCTTTCCGGAGTATTTCTGTGTTTTTTTTCTTCTAAAAAATTCTTAAAATACTCTTTTACAGTCTCTTGCTTTTGATTCTTAGTCATATAATCTATTTGAAAGATTTATTTACAAAGTTACGTTTTATCCCTTTAATTTATAGTTTAAATTTTGAAAAAAATAAGAGGTTAATTTGAGATTCTTTCTACTTTTTCTAGCCCTTCAATTTTTTTAAGTTGCAGGATAACATTTTTTAACTCTTTATTGTTTTTTACATTCACAGTAATTTGCCCTTGAAAATAACCTTGGTCTCCAGAAATATTTATTTTATGGATGTTAACATGTAGGTTATTGGATATTACTCTAGTTACCTCATTAACCAAACCAAGATTATCAATCCCTGTCAAACTTAATTCAACTTTAAACCCATGTTGGCTAGAGTCTATCCATTTGGCAGAAATTACGCGATAAGCAAATTGAGATTGTAAACTTAAGGCATTTGGACAATCATTTTTATGTACCTTAATACCATCATTAATCGTTATAAAACCAAATACCTTATCTCCTGGGATTGGCGTACAACATTTTGCAAAAGAGTAGTTTAGTTTTTCATCATTAGATCCAAATACAAGGGAGTCATAATTGTTGGAGACTTCTGTTAGCGCTGTATCTTTGGACTCTTCTGCAGTAACTCGATTCATTTTTGTTTTAAAGAAATGAACTAGGGCATTAGATTTTTGACTGGCATATTTTTTTAGTTGCTGGTTATCAATAGATCCATTACCAATTCTATAGAATAAATCAAAACTTGTTTTTAGTTTGAAAAAGTTTACCAGCTCATTGATGGTTTTCTCGTTAAATTTAATTTTTAAATGCCTTAATTTTCTTGATAAAACTTCTTTACCTTCATTAGCAATAACTTTTTGTTCTTCTTTTAAAATACTTTTTATTCTTGATTTAGCTCTTGCTGTAATAACTATGTCTAACCAAGCTAGTTTTGGTTTTTGTGTTTTTGAGGTGATGATTTCTACCTGATCTCCGCTGTTTAATTCATGACTCAATTGCACCAATTTACCATTTACTTTAGCCGCCCTACAATGCATTCCAACTTCTGTGTGAATGGCAAAAGCAAAGTCTATTGCAGTCGAACCTTTTGGCAAAGATTTGATATCTCCGTTAGGAGTAAAGACATAAATTTCTTTAGAATAAAGATTTAATTTAAACTGCTCTACAAAATCTACGGCATTTACATCAGGATTTTCTAAAGACTCTTTTAATTTATTGAGCCAATCTTCTAAACCACTTTCGCTTTGGCTGCCATGCTTGTATTTAAAATGTGCAGCATATCCTTTTTCGGCAATTTCATCCATACGACTAGATCGGATTTGTACTTCTACCCATTTTCCTTTTGGCCCCATTACTGTAATGTGTAATGATTCGTAACCCGTTGATTTAGGTTGTGTTATCCAATCTCTTAGGCGTTTTGGGTTAGGATTAAAATGGTCAGTAACTATGGAATAAATCTTCCACGCATCAAACTTTTCATTAGAATCTGTAGAGTTATAAATAATTCTAATGGCAAATTTGTCGTAAACTTCATCAAAGGAAACCCCTTGGTTCAACATTTTTTTTCTGATGGAATAAATGGATTTTGTTCTTCCTTTGATTAGATAAGTAAATCCTTCCTTATCTAAAGACGCTTTTATGGTGTCTGTAAACTTTTGTATGTAATTTGTTTGCTCTTCTTTACTATCTGTTATTTTTGCTAAAATATCATTATAAACATCAGGTTCTGTGTATTTTAACCCTAGGTCTTCTAGCTCTGTTTTTATATTGTACAAGCCAAGTCTATGGGCTAGGGGAGCGTAGATAAATAGAGTTTCTGATGCAATTTTTACCTGTTTGTCCGATCGCATCGAATCTAAGGTTTGCATATTGTGCAACCTATCTGCTATTTTAATCAAAATAACCCTTACATCATCGTTAAGTGTAAGGAGCATTTTTCTGAAATTTTCAGCTTGGATGGATATGTTTTGGTCTTTGTTTAATCGAGAAATTTTGGTAAGACCGTTTACAATTTTAGCAATAGTATTTCCAAATATTTGCTCCAAATCCGTAAAGGTGTAATCGGTATCTTCCACAACATCATGTAGTAATGCAGCAGCAATAGAGGAAGCTCCGAGTCCTATTTCATTGGCAACAATTTTGGCAACGGCAAGAGGATGAAATATATAAGGTTCTCCTGTTTTTCTACGTTGTTCTTTATGTGCTTCGGCGGCTAGATCAAAAGCTTTTCTTATCAAAGCCTTATCTTCTTTAGATAAAGTTTGGTAGGTGTCTTTTAGCATGTCCTTATAACGAAGTGCTATTTCCTTTTTTTCTTCTTCTAATGTAGCTGTATATGCCATAGTTTAAAAGTAATACAAAGAAATTTAATGGGCAATATTTTTTGAAATTTCCACTTGGGAATAGATTTTTTTAAGAGGAAAGATTTTTAATTCTCTGTAGTAAGGTTGGATGCGAATAGTTTACAAACACATTTGCTTTATGTGGTGTTAAATTGCTTAAACTGTTACGCGATAATTTTTTTAAAGAAGAAATTAAAGCTGCTCCATCATACTTTTCCTTGGCATAATTATCTGCTTGATATTCAAATTTTCTAGAAATATAATGCATAATAATACCCGTAACCTCAGAAATAGGACTGTACAAAACGCCAAATGCAATTAAACCAATATGAAAACTAGGCTGATCAACAGACAATGCTTTGGATAATACAGGATTATTAATAAGTAGTGAAAGTATATATAAAGTAAATCCAGTAGTAAGCAATGAAATTAACATATTGGTAAATACATGTTTTTTTTGGTAATGTCCAACCTCATGAGCCAAAACCGCTACAATTTCTTCTGTAGTTAAATCATGGATTAAAGTATCGTACAAAACGATGCGTTTTTTAATACCAAACCCTGAAAAATAGGCATTTGCTTTGGTAGATCTTTTTGAGCCATCTATTACAAAAATATTATCCAATTTAAAGCCAACTTTTGTAGCAAACTTTTCAATTGCATTTCGTAAGTTTCCATTTTCTAGAGGGGTTTGCTTGTTAAATAAGGGCACGATTAATGAGGAGTAAAAAAGGGTCATAAAAATGGTAAATACCGAAATAAAAATCCAAGTATAAATCCAAAAATTTGCTTGTGTTAATTGGTAAAACCAAATAATTAGGGCTAGAATCCCACCTCCTAAAACAATCCCTAAGCCCCATCCTTTCAATTTATCTGTAAAAAAAAGTTTTTTGGTAGATTTATTAAAACCAAATTTTTCTTCAATAACAAAGGTTTGGTAATAACTAAATGGCGTAGAAATTATATCATTGATAAACATGATGATTCCAAAAAAAATCAAACCAACAACCAATTCGTTGTTCGATAAACTTCTAGCAATATTGTCCATCCAAGCAAATCCTTTAAAAAAGAAAAAAGCTAGCATTGCTACAAAAGAAAATAGGGAACTCCATAGCGCAAATTTGTAGTTTTCCTTTTTATAAGCTTGTGATTTGTAATATTCCTCTTCATTATACACATCCTGTAGTTCTGCAGGTATTTTATCATTAAAATGTTTGGCATTAAAATAACCGATTACTTTTTCAATGATAAAGTCTATTACTAAAATTGCGATAATGATAAAAAATAAAGTGTTTGGATTCATCTAATTAAAATTTCTTTGTCTTTTGGCTTCAAAAATAAGTATTGCAGCCGAAACCGAAACGTTTAAAGAGTCAATTTTACCTTGCATAGGTATAATGATATTTTTATCTGAATTTTTCAGCCAAGCTTCGCTTAATCCTGTAGCTTCTGTGCCAACTATTATAGCGGTGGGTTTGGTAAAATTTTGCTTGGCGTAATTTTCACTGTCCTTTAAAAGTGCTGCACACAAAATTTGAATCTTTCTACCTTTTAAAAATTCAATAATTTCTTCTGTACTTCCTATGGCAATGGTATTGGTAAAAACGCAGCCCACGCTAGAGCGGATGATATTAGGGTTGTACACATCTGTTTTTGGATTGGCAATGATAACCGCATCAATGTTGGAAGCATCAGCAGTGCGTAACAAAGCGCCTAAATTACCAGGTTTTTCTGGTGCTTCTGCAACTAAAATTAAGGGATTATTATATAATTTTAAATCACTAATTAAAAATGACTTAAACTTGCTTATTGCAAGTATTCCTTCAGTTGTTTTTCTGTGAGCCAATTTTTGGTACACTTCTAAAGATAACTCTATAATTTCAACAGAAGGATTTAAATGGATAATTGCATGTACCTTTTCAGAAGCAATAATTTCTTTGCAAAATAATAAAGTAGTAATTTGATAATTGGCATCAATGGCCAATGTAATTTCGCGATAACCTTCAATCACAAATAACTCTTTTTTTTTGCGTACACGCGATTTTTCTTGCAATTGCAAAATTTCTTTCACTAAAGGATTTTGTAAGCTTGTAATTAGTTTATGCACCAATATATTTTTAGGTAAAAGTAATACAACTTTATTTTATAGCGGATGTTTTTTATCATAAGCAACCAACAAGGCAACCATTTGATTGTAACTCTCTAAGCCATCTTTTTGCTGGTTGTATTTTAAAAAATTATCGTAAAATAATTTAAATAGTGGTTCTGCGGGGTTTTCATAACTAGCCCAAAAATCTCTCGATTCCTTTATGTTTTTCAAAACTCCTTTGTTTAATTTTTTTATATACAGTTGGTATAAGTCTTTATCTGATCTATAGATATCTAATAAAACATAACGTAAAGCAGCTAAATACCCTGCATATTGAAAATATAAATCATCATGGTGGGTTGCAGCCAAATAACCAATAAAATTGGCTTCACTTTCTGAAGCAATCCCTAATTGATGTGCAACCTCATGAGAACTGGTCATGGGCAAAGCATATTTAGGCGCTAAATAATTGACCTGAGCTTCACCAGTAAAGGGGTTTAAGTACCCCGTAAACCCCATATAAGTCAACGCTAAACTCCACAAAGAATTTTTAATGGAGGGTGGGTGGTAACGATATTCTGGTAGTATTTTTTCTAAATTTTTATAGCCTACTACTGTTTTTTGTAAAATTTCATTTTTAGTGTTTGGGTTATCTACTTTAAGTGTATCATTACTAACCAATTGTATATGTGTTTGATTTACTTTAACGATGAGTTTATCGGCAATAATATTTAGCTTTTCTATTTGATATGGCTCTAATTGTAATGCTAGTTTGTTTGCCAAGGGTATCCTAGAATAATTCAATCCCCAAAAGAAATAAAACAGAAAATAGACGATTGAAAAGAACCCAAACACTTGAAAAAAAAGCATTTTATAATTTCTTCTTTTACTTTTAATAAGTAAGTATAAATATCTTATTATAAATATAATAACAGAAATATATAATATATCTCCAATCGAAAATGGGATCCAGCCAAAAAGTTTTCTTAAAAAAATGCTCCAATAAGCATAAAAACCATTGGCATATAAGTTTTCTATTTGATTTGGAAATTTAGAAAACAGAGCAACCAATCCAATTTGAACAAACAGTAATGCCGTTAAAATTTTGAAAAGGTTTTCTTTTTTCATAAAAAGTATTTCTTACAAAACAACAAATTATTAACAAGAATCGCAACAGAATTACAAGTGTATATTTTGAAACTTTAACCTACCATTCTATTTAAACAACTGTAATTGTAATTATTAACTCGGTATATTTTTTGAGTCCTCAAACAAAAATTATTTCTATTGTCCATCCTGTTTAATTTTGCATATTTAGGTTATCAACATAATTATTTTTGTTAACAAAAATTGTTAATTTTAATTTTCGAAAAAGAAGATCATTATTACCACTAAAAAAGTACATTTGCCGCATGGAATCTGCAAAATCATTTACTGCTCAAAACAAAAAGAAAGGAACGGTTATTAACCTAGAACAAGGTAAAATACCGCCGCAAGCTGTTGATTTAGAGGAGGCTGTGATTGGAGCGATGATGATTGATAAAAAAGGAGTAGACGATGTAATTGATATTTTACATGCCGATGTTTTTTACAAACCAGCACATCAATTTATTTACCTAGCAATCCATAAACTTTTTGAAAATTCGGAGCCTATTGACTTGCTAACCGTTTCTAATCAATTGCGAAAAGATGAAAAATTAGATGCAGTAGGAGGCGATTTTTATTTGATCAATTTGAGCCAAAAAGTGTCTTCTGCAGCACATATTGAGTTTCACGCCAGAATTATTTTACAAAAATACATCCAACGTAGATTGATTTCTATTTCGAGTGAAATCATTACCAATTCTTACGACGAAACGATAGATGTTTTTGATTTGTTAGATGATGCGGAAACAAAATTGTTTGACATTACACAAGGCAACCTAAAGAAAAGTTCGGAAGCAGCAGAAAACTTGGTGAGTCAAGCTTTGAAAAAAATTGAAGAAATTTCCAACCAAGAAGGAATGAGTGGGGTTCCTACTGGTTTTACTAAGTTAGATGCCTTAACTTCTGGTTGGCAACCCTCTGATTTGATTATTTTAGCAGCGAGACCAGGTATGGGTAAAACCGCCTTTGTCATGTCTATGGCAAAAAACATGGCTATAGATTTTAATATTCCAGTGGCAATTTTTTCTTTGGAGATGTCTTCTGTGCAGTTGATTACTCGTATGATTTCCAGTGAAACAGGTATATCTTCGGAAAAACTCCGTAAAGGAAATTTAGAAACTTACGAATGGGAAGCCCTCAATGTAAAGGTAAAAAACCTATCGAATGCACCTGTATTTATTGATGATACGCCATCTCTGGCGGTTTTTGATTTAAGAGCAAAAGCAAGAAGATTGGTTTCACAACACGGTGTGCGTATGGTAATTATTGATTATTTACAGTTGATGACTGCAGGATCAAACACTAAAAGTTCAGGAAATAGAGAGCAAGAAATTTCTACCATTTCTCGAAATTTAAAAGCATTGGCAAAAGAATTAAGTATTCCGGTGGTTGCGCTTTCGCAGTTATCACGTGCGGTGGAAACTCGTGGAGGAAGTAAAAGACCTTTGTTATCCGATTTAAGAGAGTCTGGAGCGATTGAGCAAGATGCCGATATTGTATCTTTTATTTACCGCCCTGAATATTACGGTTTAACCGAATGGGATGATGATGAAAGAACTCCTTGTGATGGTCAAGCCGAATTTATTGTTGCCAAACATAGAAATGGAGGTTTAGACAATATTAGAATGAAATTTGAAGGAAGATTAGCCAAATTCTCTGATTTGGAAACAGATTTTGGTAGTGAGTTCCAATCTTCTATGAACCAGGATATTTCGCCAAGTAATTTTGCAAGTACTAGTGATGCTTTTGGAGATATGGACAATGATGATGGAGTTCCGTTTTAGATTTACTATTTTTAGCTAAATTTTAGCCTCATAAATTTTTGAAATCAATACTTACATTTTTTTTACTTTTCATTTCACCTATGGTGTTTGCCTCTTTTTTGTTGATACCTATGGATGAAACTGCACAAAAAAACCATTTAAAGGCATACGGAATCGTTTATTATTCTTTGCAAAAAGAGCAAAAGGTGAAATGGTTACTCAACTATAGAGGAGGCTCTTTTTTATTAGAAGATACCTCAGATTTTAAAAATGAATGTACCATTAGAGGAGTTTCTTATGAGATAATTTCAGACCAAAGTGCTTTACAATTGCTAGAAGAAATTGCCAGCCCTTCTCAAAACAAGGAGGCTGTTTTATTAGAAAAAGCCCCAAAAATTGCAGTGTATTCGCCGAAAGGAAAACAACCTTGGGATGACGCTGTAACCTTGGTTTTACAATTTGCCGAAATTCCTTACGATATTATTTACGACGAAGAAGTATTGCAAGATAAACTGTTACAATATGAATGGTTGCATTTGCACCATGAAGATTTTACGGGGCAATATGGTAAATTTTATGGGGCTATGCGCACCGCACCTTGGTATATTGAAAACAAAATTGCTGCCGAGAAATTAGCCAAATCGTTAGGCTATGATAAAGTATCTCAAGAAAAATTGGCAGTAGCAAAGCAAATTAGAGATTACGTTATTGGTGGAGGATTTATGTTTGCTATGTGCTCCGCAACCGATAGTTTTGATATCGCTTTGGCAGCAGATGGAGTAGATATTTGTGAAAGTATGTTTGACGGCGATCCTGCAGAAAGTAACTACCAAAATAAAATTGATTTTACCAAAACCTTTGCCTTTGAGAATTTTCGTTTAGAAAGAAGTCCTATTGTTTATGAGTTTTCTGATATTGATATGACTTCTAAAAGAAAAATAATAAAAACAGAAGATTATTTTGAATTGAAAGAGTTTTCAGCCAAATGGGATTTAGTACCCAGTATGTTATGCCAAAACCATACCCAACTAATTAAAGGGTTTATGGGACAAACTACTGCATTTGATGCAAGTAAAATTAAATCACCCATATTAATTTTAGGGCAAAATAATAGCAATGGAGAAGCGAGATATATTCATGGAGTCAAAGGGAAAGGGATGTTTACTTTTTATGGTGGTCATGATCCAGAAGATTACCAACATAGGGTAGGAGACCCTAAAACAGAACTAGAATTGCATCCAAATTCGCCAGGTTATCGATTGATATTGAATAATGTACTGTTTCCAGCAGCAAAGAAAAAAAAGCAAAAAACCTAATGAACCACAGTAAAAAACTCTTTTAATCCTGTTAATATACTTTGCACTGCGTAAGATGCTAATATCAATCCCATTATCTTACTAATTACTGTAATACCATATTCACCAATTCTTTTTTGAACAATATTCGCTATTAAAAGTAAAAGGCAGGTTAAGACAATTACAGTTAATACCAAAAGAGTAGTGATTGCTTGTTGTTGTATGGTATAAATATGGTTGTCTGTCATTAAAACCACCGCCATAATTGCTCCTGGTGAGGCAATAGAAGGAATGGCAACGGGAAATATAGTAACATGTTTATAATCTTTGATATTTCCTTTCTCCCTTTCTGGTTTTCCGTCACCAAAAATCATGGTTAATGCGAATAGGAAAAGAATTACTCCTCCTGATATTTGAAAAGCATCTAAGGATACCTCCATACCTTCCAAGATAAGCTGCCCAACTATAATAAAAAATAACAAAACTAAAAATGCAATTAAAGCTGCTCTAATTGCTACTTTCTTTTTTTCTTTTTTATTGAATTCTTTGGTTGCTTCTAAATAAACAGGAACAGAGCCAATCGGATCTAATACAGCTATTAAAAATAATACGGTTGCAAATAATTCTGTCATAATTACTCTATTCTTATACCTTGGGTGGTAAATGAAAGTCCTTGCTGCCCCGCGGTTGAAATCATAACCCCTTCAAAAAAAGGAGCATTAGTAGATTTTTTTATTTTCCACTCAAAGATAAAATTTCCACCAGTTCCCCCTGCTTTATTTGTTTCGTTAATTACCAAATCAATGGTTTCTAATGGGTTAATAAAGATGGGTTGATCAAAATATGATTGGATAATATCTCCTTTGCTATTGTAATATGTAGCCTTCGAAATATAAACTTTATCTGATTCGTTTACGTTTTTCATGCTTATGGTAACAGTAAGGTCGTGCGTAGTTTCATTAGATCTGCTGTAAACTTGAGAATAAACAGATAAATAGGTTTTACCTGAATTTAAACTATCTAAAATATTGTTTTCAACAGTTCTTTTTTTCCAATCCATTTTATTATTGGGCTCTTTTAGCTCATTTTTATTACAGGAATAAAAAAGGAAAACAAATCCCAATAGGTATAGTAGTTTTTGCATTGATATTATTTTATTCTTTTTAAATTTAAGTCCTGAAAATCAAAACTAAAATCGATATTTGGCGAAATGCCTTTTAATTTCATTTTAACAGCTTTTCCGTTTTCATCTAATGTAAACATGGCAAATGCATCTGCATTCATATCCTGATATTCCCATTTAACGGCAAAAGTATTCGCTTGGAAAAAGTGCATTGCTCCATTCAGTTTAGGCGATCTATGACTTTTAATCCATAATTGCGTACCTTTTTTAAAAACTTCCACTTTGCCAAACCAGCTATCTTCATAAACTCCTATATAAACATCTTCATTTATAGGGGTATTTTTATTTTTCTTTACTGTTTCCCAAACTTCATTGGTAATAGCATCTCCTAAATTTATACTTTCTTTGAGATAAGCCTTGTATTTTTTTACCCAACCAAAGTCTGCTAATCCTAAATAGCTATCTACAATAGTATTGGAAACTGCTCTAAACATGGCAGATCCTGCATTACTCGTGTTGGTTAAAATAACAACTCCCA
>JAUIAA010000049.1 GCA_030425715.1 Bacteroidia bacterium
TCACCTGAGTAAATTAAATTTGCAGAGAATTGTGTAACCGCATGTGTTAATTCATGTGCTGTAATCCCTAGACCTACATACGGTGCATTGTTACCGTCACCAAATTGAGCCCAACCTCCTGTCCATGAGGCATTTGCTACATTTTCTCCTAAATGTGCCAAACCAAAAATAGTCATCCCTTCATTGTCTACACTATTTCTATCAAATTTATCGGTAAAATAATCAATTGTATTTTGCATACCCCAATGAATATCAATAGCAGCTTCGTCTCGATTTTCATTGTGTAAGTCATCCCAAATATTATCTTCATCTATAAAATCGGTAATAACTTCATCTGCTGGAAAATCGGCATGATTCATGTTTAACGTATAAACAGGCACTTGGTACTTACCTTGTAAGCCCTCTAATCGGTATCCATCAGCATATTGCTCCGTGTTAAAAGTTACTTCACCAGCATATCTACTTTTTCCTTTACCATGTACTTGTGTATCTCTCTGTAAGTCTATTGTTAAGATAACTTTACCTGAATTAGCATCTACATATATAGTTTGACTGGTTTGCGGATTTGTAGCGTAAACATCAAATTTCCATGCCAAATGATATACCTTTAATTCTGGTGCAAAATTTGGTCCAACAAATACTAAATCACCTGCAGGTTTTTCACTAATATCTTTTCTAACTAAAGAAGATAGTTTTTCACTTTCCCACAAATATTGTTTTGCATTCACACTTTTTAATGCGTTATCTAAAGCTACTTGTGCATTAACTTTATAGTTTGTATTCGTGTTTAGCTTATCTGTGGTAAATCCAAATGCTTCAATTTTGTTTTTACTTTCTCTAACTTTATAAATAGCTCCTTCAACGGGCACTGCATCATGTGTTTGTTGATAAGTAACTACTGTACGACCATATTTGTTTGAAGTAGATTGTAATTGCATATTATCTGCCTTATTTAATTTAAAGGCTTCCTTTTTTACTTCAAAAATATTATTTACAGTAAGGTTAGCAGATTTTTTAAAGACCTTAACATTTGTGCCTGTCGTATCTTGAGGATTGGTATTACTATTATAATAATCCCCATTTTGTTTTAGTAAATCTTGACTTTCAGTTATTTGATATTGCAACATTTCACTATCTTTTTGAGATAATTCTGTTGCATTTTTTGGTACAGACACCTCTTTTGGCATAATACCATTTACACTGTTTGTACTATTTATACCTACTTTGTTTTGCACCGCAGTAGGGTTTTGTTTTTTAACCTGTTTTGTAGTAGGTGCTACTACAGCTGTTGGTAAATTACTTGGCTGTTGTTTTGGAAACGGAGTCTGTGCTATTCCAGACGAACAGACTAAGAAACTGATTAAAAACAGCAAAGAACTTAACTTAATGTAATTGTGTTTCATTTTTAGAGATTATTTATATTAATACTTGAGTTTAGTTTAGGTTGACTTTTAAACTTTATTTTTTTGGTTTAACCATCTTTAATATTAAATAGCTCACTTCTTTGTTTGGTCTTTTACCTCTCCTTTTGTAAGCTTATCTACAATTTTAGTAAGCGCATTCTTTTTAGTTTGGGTGTCTTTTAAAAGCTGCTCTAATATTGTTGACGATTTCGTGTGTTTTTTTTCATTCATTTATAAAATAATTACCTTATAAGTCAGTAGCGAAACTAATTTAACCATGTGCAGTTTAAAAATAAAGCAGTACAACAAAAACACTTAAGGCATTAAATAGTACATTTATTTAACACTCAATTTATGTTATTTGTTTGATTTTTAAATTATTAGTGTGTTTAGCAAATTTGAATTAATTGCCAGAAAATGAATTGAGGTATGTAGATATGTTAACTTTTTCGTTAGTTAACTCTAGTTTTTTACGCAGTCTGGTACGGGCATTTTCAACCGATTTAAATGATTGACCCGTAATTTGAGAGATTTCTTTAGTTGTTAAATCTAAGTATAGTAAGGCACAAAGTCTTCGGTCTTTAGGTGTTAAATCTGGGTGGTTTTCACGTAATTTATTAAAAAAGGATTCGTGCACTTGCTCAAAACTTAATTCAAATTCCTTCCAGATATCTGTGTTTAAGTCTCTTTGCAAGCGTTTTAATATAAAATCAATAGCTTGCTGGGTTTCTTTTTTAACCGCTTTACGCTTAATGGCTTTTAAATCGTTCAAAATTTCATTGATGCTATCAGTTCTATGCATCTCGGTCATTGCCTTACCAATTAGAACTTTATTTTTTGTTTTTAAACTTTCGCTTAACTCTATTTGCTTGACTTTTAACTTTTCTTGTTCTAAAAGGTTTTTGATATTTTTATTTCTGTATTTCACCATTAAAATAAAGGTTACCAAAATCCCTACTACTAAAATTAAACCTGCTATATAATATTTAAAGTGTTGCTTTTCTTCATTTAATGCTCTAATTTCTGTTCTAACTTTATATTCTTCTTCTAATTTAATCCGTTCTATATTTACTGCTTTTTCTTCTATATTAATACTATCACTAATGGTATTGTATTTTTGAAAGTACTTAACCGCATTTTTATAGTCTTGTATGCTGTCATAGGCTCTATATAAAATTTTTGAAAGTTTTTGAGTCGTAAAACTATAAGGAAAATTCTTATGTAAATGCAATGCTTTAGTTGCATAGGTAATTACGCTGTCATACTTTTTCTCTTGCAAATTATATTGGGCATACGAATAAAAAACAAAGGATTTTAAGGAAGGCTTTGTAGTAGTGTCTATTTTTGAAAAAGCTTTTTTAAAAAACGCATTAGCCTTAGAGGATTCATTTTTTAAAGTATATGTTCTACCTAAATTTGTATAGATATAGACGTTTAGTGTGTTATCATTTAAATTTTGGTTAATTTCATTTGCTTTTTTATAGTAGTATAAAGACGAATCTGTATTTTTTTCAAGATAAATAGTACCAATGTTATTAAGAATTTTCACGAGCTGAATGGCATCTTTATTACTTTTTTGGTAATTATAAACGTGTAAAAAATACTCTAAGGCTTTTTCTTTGTTCTTATTTTGGGCATAGATAATAGCTAAATTATTTTCAACCCGCATTGCTTCCTTTTTATTACCCAAACCTTTATATATTTCAAGTGCCTTTAGGTAATAATCCAAAGCAATATCAAATGCATCCTTTGAGGAATATATTGAGGCTACAGTACTATATAACGAAGCTAAATCCTGTTGCGTGCTAGAAGTTTTTAGAGCTTCTTTTTCGGCAAGTTCTAAATACTTTACTGCCCTATCCCAATCTGTATCTTTAAGCGCTAGAGCAATTTTCTTACTTAACTCAATTTTTAAATGCCGATCATTAGTTAAGTTTAAGCTGTCGATCAAAACTTCTGGCGTGGATTGAGCAAAGCTGTAAAGAGAAAAAAAATAAAGAATGATTTTTAGTTTTCTGGGCATTTTTGGTAAAATAAAGTTCTCAAATGTATTGAAAATTAATGCCAAAATAAAAGTTTAAATTAATTCTTAAATATTTAATAAAAAATGAAACCTTATTTAAAAATAGAAAAATCAAAGTTTTGTTTTGCTTCTTTACCGTAATTTACAAATCCTGAATATTGGCGTAAAGCATTTAATAATACATAATTAAAATCGTCTTGTTTACAAAATGGGGCGATTTTTTTATACGCTAAATATTCTGCCAAATACTCTTGCTCAAACTGGCCAGGTGTCGGAATAAAAAAAGCTTTTGCTCTTAATTTATACAAATCCATAATGGTGGAATAGCCTGGTCTTGAGATTACTACTTTACTTTGACTTATTGCTTTTTGTAATTCATCGCACAACATAAAATTGCAAAAAAGAATATTTTTATTGGCGCTTTGGTTTTGCATCTTCTCAACAAGACCTCTTACGAACAGTATTTTTTCTTTTCTGTTTTTTAACTCTTTGATTAGCTTATCTTCCAACAATGTTCTCTGTGGTTCTGGGCCAGATAATAGCACTAATATATCATATTTTTTATCCTCCTCTTGATGGTTCAACCTACTTAAAGGTTCAATAAATTTTACAGGAAAATCTACTTTAATATCGTGAGAAAGTTTACCGCTTAAGTTTTTTTGTCCCTTAAAATCAGGCACCCAACATGCCGTAAATTTTTTTATAATTTTTTGGTGTAATTTACTGGTAATCATAGTTGTGCTTCCTGAGAATACTCTAATTTGATGCGTAATATAAACAGAAGGCACTTTAGTAGTATATGCTCCAAATCGGTTATCAGAAATAATTCCAGTAGCCTTTTCTTTAGCAACAATTTTAGCAATTATTTTACGCTCTTTTTTAACGGTCTTTACTATTCTTGGTAAGTTCAAAAACAAGCCCCATTTTAAAGATTTGTTTTTTGTATATTGAATTCCATAAGTAGGTAACTCGTATGTTGTTAAGTGAGGAAATTCTTTTTGTAGCAGTAACAAAGCTGCGCCATCGCTGGCAATTATTGGTATGCAATTATTATTTTGTAAAGCTTTAATTATTGGAATACAACGTGTTGCGTGACCCAAACCCCAGTTTAATGGTGCAACAATTATTTTCCTCATCATTAGTAAATATTGTTATAAATCGAAACCTAAATCGCTTCGGAAATTCATTTTTTCAAAATGAATTTTTTCAATGTTTTGGTATGATTTTTTTAATGCGGATTTAAAATTATCTCCATAAGAAGTAACCGCTAAAACTCTTCCTCCACTGGTTACTACCTTTCCGTTTTCTAATGTAGTCCCTGCATGAAACAAAATAGAATCTTCTACCATATCAAGTCCGTTTATTTCTTTTCCCTTTTCATAAGCCTCAGGATACCCACCTGAAACTAGCATTACGGTTGTAGCAGATCTTACATCTAATTCCAGTTTATATTGGTTTAATTTTTTAAAATAAGTTGCCAATAACAATTCTAAAAAGTCGGATTTAATTCTAGGTAAAACCACCTCTGTTTCTGGGTCTCCCATACGTACGTTGTACTCAATTACATAAGGTTCATTATTTACTTTTATCAAGCCAATAAAAATAAATCCGATATACGGAATACCATCTTTTTGTAACCCTTCTACAGTTGGTTTAATTACCCTGTCTTCCACTTTTTTTAAAAAAACCTCATCGGCAAAAGGAACTGGTGAAATCGCTCCCATTCCTCCCGTATTTAAACCTGTATCTCCTTCTCCTATTCTCTTATAATCTTTGGCATTTGGCAGCACTACATAATCTTCACCATTGGTCAAAACAAAGGAACTCATTTCAATTCCGTCTAAAAACTCTTCAATCACCACTTTTGCGCTGGCATCTCCAAATTTTTGGTGCTCCAACATCTCTTTCAATTCATTTTTAGCCTCTTCTAATTCATTTAATATCAAAACCCCTTTACCAGCAGCCAAACCATCTGCCTTAAGCACGTAAGGCGCTTTTAAAGTCTCTAAAAATTCAAATCCTTCTTGCAGATTATCTTTCGTAAAACTTTGGTATTTTGCTGTTGGAATTTGGTGACGATACATAAATTCTTTGGCAAATTCTTTACTACCTTCTAACTGGGCAGCATACCTTTGAGGACCAATTACAGGAATTTCTTTCAAGTCCTTATCCGTCAAGAAAAAATCGTGAATTCCGTGTACCAAAGGATCTTCAGGGCCTACCAATACCATATCTATTTTACGGCTTAAAACCTCTTGTTTTACAGCGTCAAAATTGTTGATATTTAGATTTAGATTTTCTCCAATTTTAGCAGTTCCTGCATTTCCCGGAGCAATAAACAGTTTTCCTAAATGTTTGCTTTGTGCTAATTTCCAAGCAAATGCACACTCTCTACCGCCAGATCCTAATATAAGTACGTTCATGAAGTTTTTTCAATTTTAAGATGCAAAAATAAGCTTTTTATCTCGTTATTTAAACCCAGTAACGAGATATCCTAAAATTAAAACAATGAGTAAATTTTCTTAAAAAATTTGTTCTAAAATCTTTTGGGTAATGGCATAAGTAGGTCGAACTCCAGAGGCACCTAACCCACCTGATGCCAAAGTACTTCCTGTTTCTAAGGGGTTATCAGAGGCGTAATAAGCGTATCTAACTTTTACATTTTTTTTGATATTTCCTCTAATTTGTGATGCAGATTGAATTGCTTTTTGGTAATGTGCTCCTTCCATTTCTAAACCAATTACGTTCCATGTTGAATTGTGAAAGAATTCTAAAATGTCTTTATTCTGCAAAGAAGTTCCCAAAACGGTAATCATAGATCCCTTAAACACCGATACCCCAGAATCTTTTAAATCGTCTACGCTCAATTCATTTTTAAAGGGGTAATTATCTGCTGTACCTTCAAAAATATGTGCTGTGGGAATCATAATATCGCCCTTACCTCCTTCTAAAATTCCTGCTTTTCCCATAATAGAAACCGATTCTATACAAAGGTGTTGTTTGCTCCCGTTTTCTAAAACGTAAGGTTTTAAAAGCTCATCCATGGTTTCATATGCCTGTTCGCCAAAAGCATAATCCATCACTACTATAACTGGTTTTTCTTTTTTAGCATTTTGTATTTGAAAATTGGTTTTAGAAAAATCAATTTTTTCGGTATCAATAATTTGCACATCAATATTTGCCCCTGATTTATCCTTGATAAAAGTAAGTCCCATTTTTGAAGCACCAACTTTTATCCTTTTTTGTAAATCATTATTTTCAGATTTCCCAATTTCTTCAAACAAAGCAACTCCTTTGAATTTGGAATTTTCTTTTGCCAAAAATATTGGACTGTAAATAGAGTTCATCACACTGTGCATATTGGCACTTATGATATGAATTGGTTTTTCTAATAATCCTATTTCTTCTAATTTCTTTTTGATATTGGTTGCCCAAATATCACCGTAAATATGGTGTCCAATTCTTTCATTAAGTGTTGGACTAAAGGTAATTACGTGTTTTTTATCTTCTAATTTTTCATTTAAAGACAGTTTTCCCATCCAATAAATCAAATTAAACAAACGATTTGGTAATGCTTTGGTTGAAAAAGCTTTATCGGCCTGCTGGATTTCGTCAAAGCTACGCCCCAAAAAATTGGAAATATGGGTATATAAAACTTCTCTTTGGTTTTTGTCTAGTTTTATATGGTGTAAAACCACCTCTTCTAAATTATTCCATTCTCTTACGGTATCTCCTTCTTCATTGATCAGTACTTTTTTGGCAATTTTATCCGCCTCTATAAACATAAAAGTTAGGTGGGTTAAAATATCATAAATATCTGAACGCCCACGGGTAATCTCAATATTCATTTGGTCCTTATCAATACGATAACAGTTTCTTCTTCTTTTGGCAGGAATGATACATTTAAAATGAGAATTTTCAAAACCCTCATTAGCGGTTAAATTGATAAACCTACACTCTTCAATACCATTAGGCAACCTATCTACTACATAAAGCAATCCGTTTAACTCCACTTTATCCTCAGCAATAGAGCCATAAATTTCTGGTTGTAAGGTTAATAAAGCATCTCTTAAACTTTTACCCGATACACCATCTGGTTTATAAAAACCACGATTAAATAAATGACGCATGGTTATATAAATGCGCTCAATGGCCTGTGTGGAAGTTTGTGATTTAGTTCTAGTTAGGTTACTCATTGTTTAATATGTTATTGTATTCTGTATTGTTATTTAATATGGATACCGCTTTTAAAATGCTTTTGTTATGGATAATTTGGTATTGATATGCTCCTTTTATATAATAATATCGATGTAATATTTCATTGGTAATCTCTTGTTTTATCTCCTCTTGATTTGGTGTCAATTCATCTATTTTTTGTTTTTGTAAGCCTTGCAATACTTCTTGGTAGGAATTTACAATTCCCTTGGATAAGTTTTCTTTCTCCGCAGTTGCAAATGATTTCTCAAAACGGTGCTCGGTTTGGGTTTTAAAACTACTGTTTTCTTGTTTTAAATAATTTATAAAATCTTGGTAGTTGGTTTCTTGGAAAACAAAATTTTGAGCATTTTCAATACTTGTATGCTTATAATAATAATTATTTGCAAAATTAAATATGGCATCAGAGGCGAACAAAGCTTCGCTGCTTTTGGTAGTTTTAGGAACTTTTACCAAAATATCTGGCGCAATTCCACCACCATCGTAAACCGTTCTACCATTTTTAGTTTGGAAAGCATTTGGTTTTTGATCGGAAAATTTTGGAATCGTATTTCCCTCTCTATTGGTATAATCCAACTCTTGAATATTTCTTCCACTAGGAGTGTAATACTTAGAAATGGTAAGTTTTAATTTGGTGCCATAAGTTAAATTTCTATAGCGTTGTACCAAACCTTTACCATAAGATCGTTGCCCCACAATTACCGCTCTATCCATATCTTGTAAAGAACCTGCAACAATTTCAGAGGCAGAAGCCGACTCCTTGTCTATCAAAACAACCACAGGAATTTCCAAATCAACAGGCTCATTTCTAGTTCTGTAGGTTTCGCTCCATTTTTTTAGTTTGGCTTTGGTGGTAACGACCACCTCGTTTTTTGGTACGAATAAATTAGTAATGTTAACTGCCTCATTCAATAAGCCTCCCAGGTTTCCTCTTAGGTCTAAAATCACTTTTTTCATGCCTTTTGATTTTAAATCTACAAAAGCCTCTTTTACCGATGAAGATGCTTTATTGTTAAATTTAATCAACGGAATATAGCCAATATCTTGCCCTATCATTTGGTAATGTGGTACAGGATTTAGTTCTATTTTTTCTCTTTTTAAATTGAAATTCAGTATTTTACCTTGGCGTTTTACTTGTAAACTTACTGGGCTATCTGCAACTCCCTTAAGCAAAGTTTCTACCTGTTCATGGTTAAAATCTTTGATATCTGTTTGGTCAATTTTTAAAATTTCATCTCCAATTTTAATTCCGCTTTTGTCTGCAGAAAAACCTTCGTAAACCTCCTTAATTACCAATTTTTTATCGTAAAATTTGGTTTGAATACCTACACCGCTATATTCGCCCAACGAATTAATCTTGGCCTCTTCTACACTTTGTTCATCATAAAATCGGGTATAAGGATCCAGCTCATTTAGCATATTGTTGATTGCTTTATCCGTCAATTTCGCGGGATTGACCTCATCAATATAATACAGGTTCAATTCCTTAAAAAGCGTGGTGTAAATTTCAATCTGTTTGGCAACTTCAAAAAAATCAGATTTAAAAGCAAACAGCACAGAAATTGCTATGGTAAACACAACTCCTATCCCTATTTTTTTTAATTTTTGCATAATATATATTTTAGGCTTTTTCTTTTTGAAGAAACTTTTTTAGCAAAGTTTGCATTTTTTCTTCTAAAAAGTGGTATTCTGGCTCTTCTTTACCTAAATAGATAAACATAAATATATGTTTTTTAGTATGTGTAGCGGTGTAAATAATCTGCTTGTTTTTTCTATAAACTTCTCTTAACAGTCGCTTAATTCTATTTCTTTTTACGGCTAATTTAAATTTCCTTTTCGGAACAGAAACTCCAGCTTTTATTTTATAATCTCCTTCATGTTCTACAGGTAAATAAATTAATTTTATAGGAAAAGTAGTAATTGATTTTCCTTCAGCAAACAACTGTGTAATTAATTTACTGCTTTTTAGTTTTTCTTCCTTGCCAAAAGTTTCTTGCATAATCGCAAAAGTAAGGATTTAAAATTATCCTTTTTAAAGTAAAAATACTTTGTTTTTATCAAATCAATAATTGTAATTTTGTTGCAATCCTATTTTAAAAAATATTATGTCAAAAGATTTATTTCAAGCACCCGATTATTATCAATTAGATGAGCTACTAAGCGAAGAACACAAATTAGTTAGAGATGCGGCTCGCGAATGGGTAAAAAAAGAAGTTTCGCCAATTATTGAAGATGCTGCGCAAGAAGCAAAATTCCCGAAACAATTGATCAACGGCTTGGCCGAAATTGGTGCTTTTGGACCTTATATTCCTGAAGAGTACGGTGGTGCCGGATTAGATCAAATTTCTTACGGATTGATCATGCAAGAAATAGAAAGAGGAGATTCTGGAGTACGTTCTACCGCATCGGTACAATCGTCTTTGGTAATGTATCCTATTTGGAAATATGGTAACGAAGCACAAAGAAAAAAGTATTTACCTAAATTGGCAAGTGGCGAGTTTATAGGCTGTTTTGGTTTGACTGAACCTAACCATGGTTCAAACCCTGGTGGGATGGAAAGCAAATTTAAAGATATGGGAGACCACTACCTTTTAAACGGTGCTAAAATGTGGATTTCGAATGCCCCTTTTGCAGATATTGCGGTAGTTTGGGCAAAAAATGAGGAAGGAAGAATTCACGGTTTGGTAGTAGAAAAAGGAATGGAAGGCTTTTCTACCCCAGAAACACACCACAAATGGTCGCTAAGAGCATCAGCAACTGGGGAGTTGATTTTTGACAATGTTAAAGTGCCTAAAGAAAATTTATTACCAAATAAAAGTGGGTTAGGAGCCCCTTTAGGCTGTTTAGATTCTGCACGTTATGGTATTGCTTGGGGAGCTATTGGCGCTGCTATGGATTGCTACGATACAGCTTTGCGTTATGCTATGGAAAGAACGCAGTTTGGCAAACCCTTAGCTGCATTCCAATTACAGCAAAAAAAATTGGCCGAAATGATTACCGAAATTACCAAAGCGCAATTGCTTACTTG